>JAOUKJ010000036.1 GCA_029882675.1 Cyclobacteriaceae bacterium | reverse complement strand
CTCCAACTAAAGTGTGTAGTAGCCGAAGGAGTAACCCCAGCTCCTGTTGAGCCGGTGATCGCCTGTATATGAACTTCATCGGTCAATTCATTACTATAGGCCAGCGGCAATATTCCAAGCTGAATACAGGTCGCAAAACAACCCGGGTTGGCTATCTTTGATGCATTTTGGATCTTCTCTTTTTGCATTTCAGGGAGGCCATAGACAAAATCATGATCCCCATGCGCACGATAGTCAGCACTTAAATCGATAATTTTCACATCAGGCGAAACCTCATTATTTTCAAGAAAATCCCTGGTTTTACCATGACCGGCACAGATAAAGAGCACATCCACATCATTGTGAAAATCTTTTGAAAAGGTAAGATCAGTATCACCGATCAGGTCTTGATGCAGAGCCGTAATTTTCTTGCCTGCCTGGCTGTTGCTTTGGGCAAAAACCACCTCTGCTTCGGGGTGGTTGACCAGAATGCGCAACAATTCACCCGCTGTATATCCGGCCCCACCGATGATACCCACTTTAATCATTTTTCTGCTTGTTTACCGAGTAGTAGATTTTCATTGGATTGGCGATAATGGTGGTGAAAGATTTAACATCCTCACCGGACCACCCTTTATTCATCTCTCCATAACTGCCAAAATCTGAAGCCATGAGGTCATGATCTGAACGAATACCCTCCAGTGTGAAGCGATAGGGCTCCAATTTGATAATCACTTCGCCAGTTACGTTTTCCTGCGAATCTTCCAGGAGTTTTTCGATGTTTCGCAAGGCGGGTTCCAGGTATTGGCCTTCGTGAATTTGCATGCCATACCAAACGCCGAGCTGGTCTTTCCAGTATTGCTGCCATTTGGTGAGTACATGTTTCTCCAGCAGATGGTGGGCTTTGATGATAATCAAAGGTGCTGCTGCTTCAAAGCCTACCCGGCCTTTGATGCCTATAATGGTATCCCCTACATGCGTATCCCGCCCAATTGCATATCTGGATGCCTTTTTTTCCAGTTTTTGTATGATTTCCAGGGGACTTCCTTCAAAATCATCGAGGCCACATATCTGTCCTTTGTTGAATTTCAGGGTCACCTTCACGGGGTTTTCTTCTGAACGTTGGGAAGGGTAGGCATGTTCTGGCAGGGATTTATGGGAAGTGAGTGTTTCCACACCACCTACAGAGGTTCCCCATAGTCCCTTATTGATGGAATACTGTGCTTTTTCCCAGGAGATATCCACGCCATTTTCACGGAGAAAATCCATTTCTTCCTGCCGGGACAACTGTAAATCCCTGATTGGTGTAAGTATTTCGATTTCCGGAGCCAATATCTGAAAGATCAGGTCAAAACGAACCTGGTCGTTGCCCGCGCCCGTACTGCCGTGAGCGACATAGTCAGCACCTACTTTTTTGGCGTATTCTACGATGGCCAGGGCTTGAAACACTCTTTCAGCACTTACAGACAAGGGGTAGGTGTTATTTCTCAACACATTGCCATACACCAGATATTTCACGCAATCTTCATAAAACCGGGTAGTAACATCAATACTCTCATGACTAGAAACGCCCATCTTCAGGGCATTTTCTGCGATCCCTTTGAGTTCGCTTTCACTAAAACCGCCGGTATTTACGATGACAGAATGGACTTCCAGTTGTTTCTCTTTTGAGAGGTATATTGCACAATAGGAGGTGTCCAGCCCGCCGCTATATGCCAAAACTACTTTTTTCATTTTTTGACCTTTAATTTTTTCAAAAATTTTATTTGTTTTAGTTTAACCCAACGGTAATATAGCTCAATCCTTTTTTTACGTGCTCCATTTTTCACTTCCCGCACACTCGGATCATAGAGCATACCTGTGCACAGGCAGTTGTTGCGGTTATTTCGCATCAGGATATCATAGTTCGGGCAACTCTCACAACCTTTCCAGAAGGCCTCATCTTTGGTGAGTTCCGAAAAAGTGACTGGTTTGTAGCCCAGCTTTGAATTGATGCGCATTACAGCCAGGCTTGTTGTTATCCCAAACAGTTTGACCCCGGGATACTTTTTCCTCGAAAGTTCAAAGGCTTTTCTTTTGATTTTACTGGCCAGTCCCTGGCCTTGAAAGTCAGGATTGACAATAAGGCCGGAATTCACAACATACTTCTTACTTTCCCAGGTTTCCACATAACAAAACCCGGCTACTGTTTCGCCTGCCAGTGCAATGACTGCTTTTCCTTCCCGCATTTTTTTCCGGATATATTCGGGCTCGCGTTTGGCAATTCCCGTGCCTCTCTTTTTAGCCGCCACTTCAATCATTTCGCATACAGCTTCTGCATGCGCTAAATGATTGGCATTTGCAATATGAATCTCAGTTTTCATCATCTATTGCTTAATATAATACACGCCTAAGTATTAAATGTTTGTTTTAATAAAAAAGATTTGAATAATTGACTGTCACAGTCGGACAACCGCGTAGGTTGTCATAATAAATTTACCCCAAAAGGGGCCTGAGGTGCCTTGTCGGAAGGAAAAGCGTGATATGTGAAATGTGAATTTTCATCAGGGGTGCAAAGGAATGCATAAATCCGGAGTATTGCAACAAAAACCACTTGTTTATTCGTTAATGAGTGGCCTTTATCCAATCCTCCATGTATTCAATTTCTTTGCGGAAAAAATAGCCGTGTCCTGATGCACCTGGATCGGCCTTCGTGACTCTTGGGAATGCGGGATATCAACTCAACTTGCTCAAAACTATAAATATTAAAATCCGCTTCAGGAGCATGGCCAATAGCCTGTATTATATCAACACTTCAGCCACCCCCATGCACACCAATATGCAACAGGGCATCACCCTGTAGCACAACGGGATTGTTGTTGAGGCCTATGATATATCCCGCTGTTCGGGTTTTAATATTGATCTTAAACTCGCCAAAGGTATCGGTGAGTATGCCTACAAGCTGGTTTTTTGCGACATATTGTCCGCATTTCACTTTACTTCTGAAGAGGCCGGAATTCCGGGCCCTGATCCAGGTGGAATGCCTGATCTGTTTGTTTTCATAAGAAGGGGTGGGGGCAGTATTTTTCATTTCCAGGTGTTTCATCAACCGCAGGGTGCCATTTATTCCCTCTTCTATGGCCAGTTCGTCAAAACGCATAGATTCTCCGCCTTCGTAGACCAGTATTCGTTTACCTGCCTGAAAGGCCGTTTTTCTCAGTGATGATGGTCGGTGCTTGGCGTGCAGGGTAAAGGGGGCATGAAAAGCCTGTGCAAGTTCCGTATTGGCATCATCATTGAGCAGACAACGCACTTGTGGATAGTTGGTACGAGAGGCACCGCCTGTATGAAAGTCGATGCCGTAATCTATTTTGGGTATAATTTCCCGCATCATAAAATGGGCCACTCTGGATGCCAGCGAACCGTTTTTGTTGCCGGGAAAAGCACGGTTGATGTCCTTTCCATCAGGCACTTCCCTTGAAAAGTTAATAAAACCGAAGATGTTGATAATAGGAATACAAATCACGGTGCCCCTTGATGGCAGGTGGTGCTCCCTGTCTATAATACGCCGTACGGTCTCTATACCGTTTACTTCATCGCCATGCAGTCCGCCGGTCAGCAACAATACCGGCCCGGGTTTTTCAGCGCGGCCTACAACAATGGTGATGTCTATATTGGAATGTGAAGGCAGGCGTGCAATATTTACTTCCACGCGTGCCGTTTCTCCGGGTTGAATGGCATGACCATCTATATGGAAAGGCTTGTTTTTCATCCGTTCAGGCTTTTATCTTATCCTTGGGTCTTTTCTTGCGGGCCACACAGCGTTCAATATACTCCACTACTTTTCCGGCGATGTCCACCTGGGTAGCCTCTTCAATACCTTCCAGGCCGGGGGAAGAATTCACTTCGAGAATAAGCGGCCCCCGTCGTGAACGGATCATGTCCACACCGGCAATGGAGAGGCCCATGGCTTTGGATGCTTTAAGCGCCATGGTTTTCTCACTTCTTTTTAGTTTCACCACACTGGCCGTTCCTCCCCTGTGTAAATTAGAGCGAAATTCGCCTTCCTTACCCTGACGCATCATGGCTCCCACGACTTCCCCGTCTACAACAAGTGCCCGTATATCAGCGCCCCCGGCTTCTTTGATAAACTCCTGTAAAATGACCCTTGTTTTCAAACTGTCAAACGCCTCAATTACCGATTTAGCCGCCTTCTGTGTTTCAGCCAGAATAACTCCCAGACCCTGGGTACCTTCCAGCAACTTAATAACCAACGGGGCATTGCCCATTTGCTGAAGGATCACCTTATCGCCTTTGCTGTAATTGGTAAACGCCGTTTTTGGCATTCCTATTTTGGCCCTTGAAAGGATCTGAAGACTGCGAAGTTTGTCGCGTGAACGTGTTATTGCCAGTGAATCAATGGCACTAAACACACCCATCATCTCAAATTGCCTGACGACAGCTGTACCATAAAAAGTCACCGATGCCCCTACCCGCGGAATAATCGCATCAATCGCATCAAGGGGTTCTCCCATATAATAGATGGCAGGCCCTTTATCCTCCATTAGAATATCGCATTTCAACGGATCGATGACTTGTGAATGGTGACCCCTTTGCCTGATGGCTTCTACCAGCCGACGGGTAGAATATAGTTTTGGGTTTCTTGATAAAACTGCAATATTCATTTCTTATTATTAAGCTTAAACGATAAATTTGATTTGTTTACGTCCACCAAAAATTGATGGGATAGAAACTTTCTTCCCAGTAATAGGGGGTGTTTCATGGCTTCCCTGTCGGTAAGTGAAAACTCCACCTGATGCTCTCTGTTAAATATTGTTAATGTGGTGGTAATGACATACCTTTCTTCAATGGTACCTGAAGAACTTTTCACTTTACGCTGACGGAAGGTATGGGCGTAACAAAAGCGGTCTTCATATTCGGGATGAGAAGGATCGAGTAATTTAAAACGCAACACTTCCTCTCCATTCAGCAAGAACGATTCTACTTCATGGCAATGCAGGGCCGACCTGTAAGCACCGGTATCTATTTTTGCATTCAGTTCTTTAAGGCCAAATTCGGGCAGACTGACCTTGTCTTTCCGCCCAATAATTATTTTTTGCATCTGAATTTCCTATGGCTAAAAAATATTCAGGTTAATACTTTTAAACAAATTACAGGATATAATCCGGTTTTTCAAGTGTTAAACAAGGCTACTTGAGGCCATAGTTTCTATTTCGTACCACATGATTACCTCTGTGAATAAAGGCCATGTGCATTTTTGTTTTTACCAACCGGCCAGTGCCTTCATTTTATGAAAGATATCGGTGTTTTCATATATCCCACTAAAACTTTCCGCCCCCGGGCCATGCGCAAAAACAGGAATTAGCGTAGCCGAATGACCCCCTGTAGAAAAAGTAGGCCCTATTTCGGCATAGTTGCTACTTGTAGTACCATCGGCATTTGTCTTTGATGAGGCGGTAAGTGAATATCCCCCCGTCTCATGGTCTGCTGTTACCACCACCAGGGTGTTGCCCTCTTTTTCTGCAAAGTCAAGGGCTATGCCAATGACCTGATCAAAGTCCAGCACTTCAGTTTTTACATATTCGGCATCGTTGGCATGCCCTGCCCAATCAATTTGTGAGGCTTCTACCATCAGAAAAAAGCCCTCTTCATCTTGCGAAAGGTATTCCAGTGCCTGTTGCGTAGCCCTGGGCAGGAAATCGCCACGGCCGTCTAGCATGCGGGGCATACCATCGGCAGCGAGCAGAAAGCCGTATTTCTTGCCAAACTCAACGGATGGGGCCAATTGGGTGGTATCAATAATAAATCCGTTTTCCTGTAGTTCGGGCATCAGGTCTTTCCCATCGCTACGGTTGAAAAAGAACTTGCCACCACCACCGGCAAAATAATCAACGGAAGAGGTAACGAGCTGTTCGGCAATCCCCTCCTGTTTTCCCCGGCTATCGATGTGGGCATAAAAAGCAGCGGGTGTGGCATGGGTAATGGTGGAGGTGGCCACTACACCTGTACTTTTATCCCCCTCGGAAGCAATCTCCAGAATAGTTTTGATACTGGTAGTATCATCAGCAACGCCAATGGCGCCATTATATGTTTTTTCACCTGATGCAAAAGCCGTGGCACCGGCAGCAGAATCCGTAACCTTTTGGCGTGATGAATTGGTTTTTATCAACCCTATCTGCTGAAAGCGCTGAAAGTTCGGATTACCATCACCCCAATAAAAACTCGCGCTAACCTGTGATACGCCCATACCATCGCCAATAAGCAAAATGATGTTTTTTGGTTTTTTTGCTACTTCCTTTTCCCCTGCGGCAGGAGCATCGGTATTTACAGCGGATTGACAACCTGTGAGGAGGCCTGTTAGTATGAAGATAATATAGATCAGGGGATTTTTCATCGTTTCTTTTTTTAAAGGCTAATATTAATGGTGCGAATTTATCAGTTATTTTGGTTATTGGATAGCCCAGGCTGAATTTTGTTATTACGAAGAAAAAAAGAGATTATCTCAGAAGGCCAATGCCTTCTGAGATAACTGAGCTATCGGCTCCTCAAATACATTTGTGACGAACACTTGTCCTAGCGGCTCATTTGGTAGGCCTGCATATTCAGGTAGTATTTGGTCAGCATATTTTGAATTTCCCATTCGGGCAATTTTCCTGCTATCAGGTATTGCAGATATTTTTCGGTTACCTGGCTAAAGTGGGCTTCATGCCCCAGTTTAAATTTGTCAGGGACGACCACTTCGAGACCAAATTCAGTGGGCTTAAGTTCCAGACCGGCGTATAATGTGGTGAGTGCAGCTACAGCTTCTTTGGCCACAGTTTCGAAATCGTCCCGACCAGCCACGTCTTCAATATATAAGGTGGGTTTGTAACCCTGGGCTTCATCCTGTCGAATCACCAGGTTTGCTGCGGTGCCCCGCATGATGGAGTAATGCGTATCGCCTGCACCTTCTGGAGCCTGGAAATTCCAGATCACCGAAACTTTTCCATGTACACCATTCACCTGAAACACAAACTCACCATTGGAAAAGACATTGAGCACGGAGTCATCCTTCACACTTGAATTCAGGTAATCGGGGTATTCATCCAGGCCGGTCACCTTTCCGAACATTTCAGGAGTGAGTTCAGTAGCCCATCGGCGTGCTTTCACCACACTGACGTCATCTTTGGTATAGTCTATGCCCTGACCAGGGAAACACTCCCAGAGTACGAGATCCACCAGGTGTGTGGCCACATCAACAATGCCTTCACCCTGCTGATTCACATCGAAAAACCAGGCTGGACGTACCAGGGGGCTCCCCGCCACATATTTGAAAAAATGGTGTATACTTTCCTTGGAAATGGCAGGTTCTTCAGGAGTGCCCTTTTCCAGTTGACCAAAAAGGGCTGTTGACTGAGCCAGTTCTTTTTGTAAAATGGTAGTAACCTCATAACGCTCTGTCATAATATCATAAAGGAGTAACCCTTTTTCCTCGGCACTGGCAAAGGCTGCTTTGAGTAATTCAAACTGTTCCGGCACAATAATCATAGGCTTATCAGCCAATACGTTGATGCCGGAATCTATGGCGGCTTTGATGTATTCTGTTTTCTTGGCATTGCTTCCCGCGAGAACTACGACATTACCTGCTTTATCGGTCATCATTTTTTCCAGGTAGTCGGGGCCGGTATATACTTTCTGCTCCCAGTGTGTGGGATCTTCTGCACGCGTATTGAATTCATTAATTTTCGCATTGTGCGCCACTAATTCTGGGCCTTCGGGCGCATAGACATGTACAACGGGATTGACCTGATCATACATGGATTTTTGAACCAGATAGGCATGGAAATGCCCCGGGTCAAGGGTAAGCAGCTTCACTTCGCCTTTTGCACCTGTAAATGCCATAGTATCTTCTTTTTGTGTTTCAGTTTTTTCTTTCTGATCGGAACATGCAAGTAAAACAACTAATGGTAAGAGATAAAAATATTTCATCTTCATTTTTTTGAATTTAGTAATTGGGGATTCTCAAAAGTATTATTTTTTTTTTACAATTCTATAGCAGGAATGACACAATGCAGTGAGGTGTCATTTTATTATTCTGTGGTACTAACGGGGAGTGCTATCTGGTAAGTTTTCCCTTTTTTTACCCGAAGGTTGGAGTCTCTCAGCCAGGGATTAAAATGCTTAAGTAATTTATAATTAATTCCATTTTCCAGGCTCCATGCGATGAGGTCCGGGATATCTTCAGCAACTTCTGTATATTTCACCTCTTCAGGTAAATAGAGATGGTCAGGGTGGATGTTAAATCCATATTTTTCAGGATTTTCAATAATTTCCCGAATGGCCAGCGCCCGGAAGAGGTAGCGGGATGTTTCCCCATTGAGGTAAAGATCGTAATATGAATCCACCTGTTGATTTTCAAGTGCGCGGTCTATACCATTCATGCCCCTGTTGTACGATGCCGCTACATTGGTCCAGCTTCCGAACTTTTCATGCGCCTGAAGCAAATAGCCTGTGGCCGCTTGTGTGGCTTTGAGGGGATGGTACCTTTCGTCTACATTGCGGGTGACCTCCAGGCCAAACTCTTTGGCGGTGCCCTCTATAAATTGCCAGAAACCTACAGCTCCTGCCGGACTAACATCATTGAGGAGTCCACTTTCAATAACAGCAATGTATTTAAAATCAGCTGGCACGCCTTTTTCTACCAAAATGGGCTCTATTTGGGGCAACCACCTGGCCGCGCGTTTAATGAGAAAAATGGTATTGTTATGCCAGTATGTGTTTACATGCAACTCCCTGTCAAGCCTTTCCCTTACATCATTAATCTCAAGGGGCACACGTTCTCCGGCAAAAAAGAGCGTGTCAGGAAGATCCAGTGAACGCGCATTTTCAAAAGTCTCCTTTTTTTCAGAAACAGAAAAGCGCTGCTCCAACGGGCTAGTCGTGTGTGCTGTGCCAGATGCGGGTTTGTTCGTGCCACTATTGAGCCAGGCGGCCAGTGCGAGTAAAAAAGCGAAGGTGGAAACGACAATGGATGTATATTTCATGATTAGAAATTTGGAGAGAGCAGGTATTTTGTATAAAACTCATTGATTACAGCCACGGCTTCCTGAGGAGTCTCCACGATATTGATCAGGTCGAGGTCTTCGGGGCTAATCTTATTTTCCGCCAACAGGATGTCCTTTATCCAGTCAAACAGTCCCTGCCAGTATCTCCTGCCCATTAGAACGATCGGGAACCGACCAATTTTTTCAGTTTGGATGAGGGTGACTGCTTCAAAGAGCTCATCAAGTGTTCCAAAACCACCGGGCATCACAATAAAACCCTGGGAATAACGTACGAACATCACCTTCCTCACAAAGAAATAGTGAAAATTAATAAGCTTGTCCCTGTCAATATAGGGATTACTCATCTGCTCAAAGGGAAGGTCAATATTGAGCCCTACTGATTTTCCGCCTTCACGTGCCGCTCCCTTATTAGCAGCTTCCATGATTCCCGGACCTCCCCCGGTAATCACCCCATAGCCGTCTCTTACGAGATGTGCGGCAATCTCTTCGGTGATCCGGTAATGGTCGTGGTCTGGCGGAGTACGCGCAGAGCCAAAAATTGAAACGCAGGGCCCGATTTGGGCCAGTTTTTCAAATCCTTCGACAAATTCTGACATCACCTTAAAGATGACCCATGAATCAGTACTTTTTATATCATGCCAATTTTTATCGCGAAAGGCCTGTTTGATCAATTCATTTTCTTCTTCTGTCATAATTATTCATTTTTCTACACTTAATAAATTCCTTCCCATGCCGGGAATCAGAAATCCACCGTACCCAGAAACCGTGCATTTTCCAATATATAAACCATTTTATCCGGGTCAGAGTTATTTATTTTTAGTATTCCACTGACCTCCACGGGTTTTTCAGTATAAGGGACTTTCTCATTGCAAAAAACTTCTATGACAGTTTCAGGCCCCCCTGTACCACAAAAAAAGCAGGCATTGAGTGGCAAGGCCGATAGAATAAAATGTGTTTCTTTGAAGCCCCCTTCAAAGGGTATCATATAACCGGGCAGTGAGATTACCTTTCCCGACATGGCCTTTACTTTTTCTGTAAAGACCGGTATCTGTAATTCTCCGAATTCGTCCTGCCCTGCTGTGTAGGTAATGTCAAATAATTTGGGCCATACCAGCGAAGGAATTCCATTGTAACCTTTGTTTTGTGAATAGGACGATGCAGTGATCATCAAGGCTCCGGTAAATATTAAGAGTTGCTTCATTTGCTGTTTACGAAAAAGTTATTGAGCATTTGGATATTCATCCAACCTGCCTGTTATCGGTCAATATATTTAATTTAAAGTTCAGAATATTTCCTGATTTCAAGGGCACAGCACCTGTTACACATCCAACTTACGCTTCAACTTATTGCTTTCAGGCTCATGTCCAGGCTGTTGTATGAATGCGTGAGCGCTCCAATGGAAACATAATCAACACCCGATTCAGCCACTTCCCTGACGTTGAGTTCTGAAATTCCTCCACTGGCCTCTACTTTACACTTTTTATTAATTAACTGAACAGCTTCCCGCATTTCTGATGGTATCATATTATCGAGCATGATCACATCCACTCCCCCCACACTGAGTGCTTCTTTCACTTCGTCCATGGTTCTGGTTTCCACTTCGATCATCAATTTTTTTCCACTTTCTTTGAGGTATTGCTTTACCTGGTTCACGGCCTTGATAAGTCCACCGGCATAATCAATGTGATTATCTTTGAGCAGGATCATATCATAGAGGCCGTACCGGTGGTTTTCTCCTTCCCCGATAGCGACCGCCCATTTTTCCATCATTCTAAAATTTGGTGTGGTCTTACGTGTATCGAGTATGGTGCTTTTCGTTCCCCGGAGCTGATTGACAAGGTGTTGGGTTTTGGTGGCAATACCACTCATACGTTGCATACAGTTAAGGGCCAGGCGTTCTCCGGTTAAAATAGCCCGTGCTTTAGCGGTAATAACAAAAGCCACATCGCCTATCCAAACCCGGTCACCGTCTTTCTTGTTACTCTCCCAAATAAGGTCTTTATCCAGTGTTTGAAAGATCATTTTAGCTACTTCCATGCCCGCTAAAATTCCTTCCCCTTTGATGATGAGTTGTGCTTTACTTTGCAGGTTTTCAGGGATGACGGCCAGGGTAGTATGGTCACCTTCGCCGATGTCCTCATGTAAGGCCCCTTCGATGAATTTTTCCAGTGATTGTTTATTGATGTAATCAGGCCGCACTTTCTTCCTTTTTATTAAGCTTATTCTTTATTGAAACTGATTTGATGGACAAAATACTTCTCTCCCGATTTCTTTACCCGTACAAAGACCCTGAAAGTATTATTATCGCTGATGAATTCCCCGATAACATAAGGCAAGCCGGCCTTGGAAGCACCCTGATGTATAATCGTAAAACTGGTTGGGGGATGCTTTTTGAAAAAATCCTTAAGTACAAACTCTGCCTGGGCTCTGGAATAGCTTTTCATGTTTCCATCCAATAACTCCATATCCACAGATTGACCAAGTAGTTTTACCATCTCCCTGGAACTACCGGTTTTCATTACTTCTTTCACCTCGTTAATAATATCATTCTGCGCCAGAACAAAGCCCGGTGCAATAAATAAAAATATCATTATCAACGATTTCATTTTTTTGATCATGTCCATCCGTGTGGTAATCTCTAAAATTATGCCAAATATAGTAAATTTATCAAATCACATGGAGCAGTTGGTCATCATTAATGCCCACCGGGACAAATTACTTGGTTTCTGCCCGTTGAGTTAGTTATATTTGCACTCTGAAATAAAAGATATTATGGGGAAGAAAGTATTGTTGATGATCCTTGACGGATGGGGAATAGCGCAAAACAAATCCGTTTCTGCAATTGATAAAGCAAACACACCGTTTGTAGACGGTTTATACAGCAAGTATGCGCACGGCAGGCTGGAGGCCTCAGGCCTGGCAGTGGGTTTACCCGATGGCCAAATGGGCAATTCGGAAGTTGGTCATATGAATATAGGCGCTGGCAGGGTGGTATACCAGGACCTGGTAAAGGTAAACAAAGCCATTGAGGAAAAGACCCTTTATGACAATCCCGTATTGATTAGCGCATTGGAGTCAGCGAAGACAAACAATAAAAAAGTACACTTTATTGGCCTGGTATCTGATGGAGGTGTGCATTCTCATATAGAACACCTGTTGGGGCTTTGCGATATCGCTGAAGACAAAGGTGTAGGGAAATATTTTGTCCATGCCTTTACGGATGGACGTGATTGTGACCCCAAAAGTGGATTGGGCTTCATGAGTCAGGTTCAGAAACACCTGGAGGGAACTCAGGGAGAACTGGCCTCGATCATAGGCAGGTATTATGCGATGGACCGGGACAAAAGATGGGAACGTGTGAAGCTTGCCTGGGATCTTCTGGTGAAAGGGGAGGGTATAAAATCTACCGATCTGTTGCAGTCTGTTCAGGATAGTTACGATCAGGAGGTGACTGACGAATTCATTAAGCCCATTGTTCATGTAAATGCCCAGGGCGAAGCCAGTGGGAATATTGAGGAGGGGGATACTGTAATATGTTTTAATTTCCGAACTGACCGGGGCAGGCAAATTACCCAGGCCCTCACACAGGAAGACTTTCATGAACAGGGTATGCATACCCTGCCATTACACTACGTTACACTGACGAATTACGATGACACCTTTAAAGGGGTGAAAGTGATTTTTTCAAAAGACAACCTCAACAATACGCTTGGTGAAGTATTGATGAAGCACGGTAAAAAGCAAATAAGAATAGCGGAAACAGAAAAATATCCGCATGTTACTTTTTTCTTTTCCGGTGGAAAAGAGTCTGAGTTTGAAGGTGAAAAACGAATATTGTGCCCATCACCAAAGGTGGCCACCTACGACCTTCAACCGGAAATGAGCGCTGGTGAAATACGCGATAAGATCATCCCTGAACTCAATACCCGGGAGCCCGATTTTATCTGTCTCAACTTTGCCAATCCCGATATGGTAGGCCATACCGGCGTATTTGAAGCGGCTGTAACTGCCTGCGAGACTGTTGATCAATGCGCTGAAGCCGTTACAACAGCAGCTTTGGAAAATGGCTATGCCACCATTATCATCGCCGACCATGGCAATTCCGATATGATGATCAATCCTGATGGCAGCCCCAATACAGCCCATACCACCAACCTTGTGCCTTGCATTTTAGTTGACAGTGACTTTAAAGGGACGGTTAAAGATGGCAAACTGGGTGATCTGGCTCCCACCATCCTCACCTTGATGGGCATCGCTATTCCTGCAGAAATGACCGGAGAGGTACTGGTATAATGCGGCAATTAAAGGGTTTATTTGCTTTTAGCCTGTTGGTATCCCTGATCGCCTGTCTTTCAGAAGATCAACAGGGTGAAGTAGATATGTATTTCGATATGGAACAATTGACAGCGCAACAGGTGCACCTCCTTAATGCCATGCATGCTTCAATTGAAAAAAAGGCTGTACTTGATGGGGTAGAAGAAACCATTGTATACACGCCTGATACAACAAATTGGAGACATGAATTGGAGGTTTTCTCGGTAGCGAATATCAATAAAGCCATATACAAAGGATCATATACATTTTACGATGAGACCGATATTAAAAGCAACTTGACAATACGTACATATACACATATCGATACCACAGAAGCACGAATACCCTGGATGAAAGTGTATTTTCTCAACAATCCCGATCATTATCACCAAGTGGAACTGAAATATAAAGAGGAAAATAAGGTCTACCAATTGGAGCGACTGCTGTCCATGTCTTTTGAAGACATTAATGACCAAATGGTTCTCAGCAGCTACTCCGTGCAGGGGCATCAGGAGGTGATTGGTGATAAATCCATTGCATTTGAAGTACACGCATTAATAGATTTGTAGTACTTTCGATGATTGTGTATCTGTACCATCCTTTTTTCAAAACTATGTGAGGAAGCTCATTTTAGCTTTGCTCTGGTATGTCAGTTATGAAAAAGTTTTATTCAGTCACAGGGGTTGATTAAGTTGCTAAAAGCCATTATTCACTTAAAATATTTGATTTCTCATCGTTATTTCCCTTATAAATAATAATTAAATTATGATAAAAATGCATCGAAGTTATTTTTTTATCATAATAGCTTGGTATATAATCGGGCAGGGTAAATTCTTTGTGGTTTAGCCCATCCGTAAGATTTTTAAAATAATTAGTAAGTATTTTAGGGTTATTTAAGTTTTCACTATCACCCCCATACTCCTTCCAATAAGATGTTTGTGTATCTTCAATAACATATATTCCGCCATCTTTTAATTTCGGAAACAGAAGTTCGAAAGAAGTAATGACATGTTCATTAATGTGACTACCATCGTCTATAATAATATCAACATCGCCAATTTCTTTGATTACTTCATTTAAGAATTCTTCATCGACCTGACTCCCTTTAAATATTTTTATCCGGTCTTCCTGATGAGGGGATTTGTCATAAATATCAATCGAGAAAATATTACCCAGGGGAAAATATTTTTTCCACATTCTTAATGACTTACCCCCTTTGTAGGGATTATCATAGCCTCCCACCCCAATTTCAAGCAGGTTAATTTTTTCAGATTTAAATCTGTCGAAATGTGAGCTATAATGCTGTGTATAGAAATGCTGACCTATTTTATCTGTTCTATATATTTTTCCCAGTTTATCCAAATCATTTCCTGATCCGACTGTTCGTATATCATCAACAATATTTTTCAATTTTCGTGTAAACATTTTCATATTATAGCTTCTTATTCTTGTTTAATTTTCCACACCTAAACTCATCAAATAGGACAGTAAATCTTTCAGTTCATCTCTATGTAAATTTCTGGTTAGCCCCCCCGGCATCAGAGAAACCGGGCTGACATCTATTTTGGCAATTTCGTCAGCGGGGACTTCGATGATTTCATTGTTGGCTTGCCGTATCAGTGTGGAGTTGCTCGTTTTTCTATGGAGCAAACCACTTAATAATTCTCCGTTTTTTCTGGTCAGTAAAACGGTTTCATAGTTTTGCTTGATTTCAGCATTTGGGTTGAGGATAGACTCCAGAATTGAGGCAGGTGTCATAAAAGAGCCCGTCCGTGACAGGTCGGGTCCGCTGAAGCCCCCGGCTCCATTGATCCGGTGACATGTGGCACACAACAACTCTTTTTTGCGATAGATCTGTTGGCCACGATAACGACTACCTGATTCAGTCACATCCTTGAGCAATTGGTCCTTTTCTGCTTTAGACATTTCCATTCCGATGGCTTTTATATTGCCGGATTTCCTGAGGGCTTCATCCAGACCTGCCAAATTGAGTCCTGAAGTCTGAACAGTCACTAAACCCACACTGGCTATATTTTCCGGGATGGTTTTGTCGGTGAGGGCTTTTCTCAAAACCTCAGGGCCTTCTTCCATTTTGCGAAAAGTGGAAAAAATTAAC
>JAOUKJ010000426.1 GCA_029882675.1 Cyclobacteriaceae bacterium | reverse complement strand
CCCACCTCTGTATGTGTAAAGCCATATAAGTAAAATGGTTACAGCCACCGTGATACCAAAAGGCACACCTAAAGCATCGAAAAATGCGATCTGTAAAACCGTAGCAGCCAGAAACAGGCGCAACGCTGCACCCATGGTTTGGCTGATCAGAAATATAAAAGACCCGAGCTTATACGTTACGCCACCATAACGATCGCCCAGAAATGTATAGATGGATACCAGTTTCATCCGGTAATACAAGGGCAACAAAACATAGGAAATGACGGAATAACCGAGCAGGTAGCCCAGCACAAGCTGAAAATAAGAAAAGTCGTTGTTTCCCACTTGTCCGGGAATAGAAATAAAGGTGACTCCGGACAGGGATGCTCCAATCATTCCAAAAGCCACCAGATACCAGGGTGATTGTCGGTCACCTGTGAAGAATGTATCATTGGTGGCGTTGCGGGAGGTGAAATGAGATATGACAATGAGCATTACAAAATACAGTGCAATAACTGAAATGACGAGTAGTGGATTCATAATTATAGTTTACAACGCGCTAATTTTGTATTTTTTTTTTACTTTTGACAAGCAATTGAACAGGTATTATGAAGTTTTCACTTAAAGAAGAAGAAATTGTTGATGTCATGGAAGAGGTCATAGATACTGATTTACATGACCTGGTGGTGTATAACGATGATTACAATACCTTTGATCACGTGATCAACACCTTGAAAAGTGTTTGTAAGCACAGCGCCCAACAAGCCGAACAGTGTACCTATATTATTCATTATAAAGGTAAGTGTACGGTAAAAAAAGACACCATTGAAAAACTCCGGCCCATGAAAGATGCCATATGTGATGCCGGTATTGATGCGCGAATCCATTAAACCATGACCCAATATCCTTCCCGCTGGATAGAAGTGGCCGTCAATGAAATTGCCCGGTTGCCGGGCATTGGAAAAAAAACGGCGCTGAGGCTGGCCCTTCACCTGCTCCGACAGGACAAAAGCATCACGGCTGAACTGACGAATGCACTAACTGACCTGATAGAAAAAACCACGTACTGTAAGGAGTGCGGAAATATAGCCGATGGAGAAAAATGTGACATCTGCAAAAGCCACAGAAGAGACCGCTCTTTAATTTGTGTGGTAGAGGACATGCGCGATGTCATGGCCATAGAAAATACGGCACAGTACAATGGCTTATACCATGTACTGGGTGGGGTCATCTCTCCTTTAGATGGCATCGGGCCTGAAGAGCTGGGCATTGAATCACTGATTAAGCGGCTGAAAGGCCCTGAAAATGAAGCCAAAGAATTGATAATAGCTTTGGGCTCTACCCTTGAAGGTGATACAACTACATTTTATATCTCAAAAAAAGTAAAGGCACTGGGTGTAAAAGTTTCAACCATCGCCCGGGGTGTCCCTGTTGGGGGAGAGCTTGAATTTACAGATGAAATTACGCTGGGGCGAAGTATTTTGGGCAGGACAGACTACCATTCTGAGTAATAATATTTTGCATCATTAGTTTCTCTTTATGTATTGAATTAAATTTGCCCTATTAATCATTTTATACACCTTTTATATTCAACATTATGATATCCGAAAGAGTATTAACCATGGAGGAATCCGCCACTCTGGCCATGGCCGCAAAATCCCGCGAGCTGAAAGAGCAAGGCCATGACGTGATTAGCCTGAGTCTTGGAGAACCGGATTTTAAAACGCCGGACCACATCAGGGAAGGAGCCAAAGAAGCCATTGACGAAGGTAAATATTTTGCATACCCTCCGGTACCCGGATATAAAGACCTCAGGGAGGCCATAGCCGCCAAACTGAGAAATGAAAATAACATCAATGAGGCTACAGCTGATCACATTCTGGTTTCAAACGGGGCTAAGCAGTCCATTGCCAATGTGATGTTTGCCCTGATCAACCCCGGCGATGAAGTGATTATCTTTGCCCCTTACTGGGTTAGTTATTCTGCCCTGGTGAAGCTCCCCGGAGGTAAGCCGGTATTTGTAAGTGGTACCATTGAAAACGATTTTAAAGTTACTGCCGAACAGGTGGAGGCTGCTATTACTCCACGTACAAAGGCCATACTCTATTCTTCACCCTGCAACCCGACTGGTGCGGTATTTTCTCAGGATGAATTAACAGCTATTGCTGAGGTCGTTAAAAAACATGAAAACATCGTTGTACTCGCTGATGAAATATATGAACACATCAATTATGTGGGTAAAAATGCAAGCATCGGTGCTGTCCCTGGTATGTTCGAACGCACATGTACGATTAATGGTTTTGCCAAAGGCTTTGCGATGACCGGCTGGAGAGTAGGTTATATCTGTGCTCCCATATGGCTTGTAAAGGCCTGCAATAAAATACAAGGACAGATTACTTCGGCCAACTGTTCCATCGCCCAGCGCGCTGCACTTACCGCACTCACCAGCGATCTGGGACCTACACTGGCAATGACCGAGGCTTACAACAAAAGGAGAACACTCGTATATGATTTGCTCACAAAGATTCCGGGTTTGAAGGTAAACATGCCGGAAGGCGCATTTTACTTTTTCCCCGATGTGAGTTCATACTTTGGAAAAACAGCAGGTGATACCACCATAAACAACGCTTCTGATTTATGCCTCTATCTGCTTGCAAAGGCACATGTAGCATTGGTGGACGGTGGTGCTTTTGGCGAGCCAAACTGTATCCGCCTGTCCTATGCCGCTTCAGAAGATGAATTAAAGGAAGCGGCTTCCAGAATGACAAAAGCGCTTGCCGCATTGAGCTGATAAAGTGCTGAGCCGCACAGATCAATTGCTGAATCAATTTTCAGGCCTCAATGTGTTTATCATTGGCGATGCCATGGTGGATGCCTATATTGAAGGGACAATAGACCGCATATCGCCAGAAGCCCCCGTGCCAGTGGTCAGGGTGAAATCCCGTGACCACCGGCTTGGAGGAGCAGCAAATGTAGCGTTGAATATTAAGGCGTTGGGAGCCATACCCATTTTATGTACCGTGATAGGTGGGGATGCCGCAGGAAAGGAATTTATTAACCGGCTTAAGTTCCATGGAATTGATAGAAAGGGAGTCATCGAAAGTGAAACAAGACCTACCACCATTAAAAACCGTGTGATGAGTGGCCACCATCACGTTGTAAGGGTGGATGAGGAATCTGACCTTCCCCTCTCAAAGCAGGACAGCAACAGCCTTTCTATCTCGATTAATCAACTGCTACCTACATGTGATGTGATTATCATTGAAGATTACGACAAAGGGGTTCTCAATCCGGAAACCATTGCCCTTGTTCTTGATCTGGCCTCCCGGTTCAACATTCCCGTAGTCGTAGATCCTAAACGAGCTAACTTCTTTGAATATAAAGCTGTCGATCTGTTTAAGCCCAATTTAAAGGAACTACAGGAAGGCCTCAATGTAACTGTTGATGTCCATAATAATTTGGAAATAACAAGCGCAATTGAGACCCTTAAAAAGAAGCTGATGTGTAAAGGCGTGATGGTAACACTTTCATCCGAAGGTGTATATCTTGATTATAAAGGAGAAAAACACCGGATCGCTGCACATTATCGTGACGTGGCCGATGTCTCAGGCGCCGGTGATACTGTAATAAGTGTGGCTTCTCTTGCTTTAGCGGCCGGCCTTTCCCCAAAAACAATTGCCGAACTCGCTAACCTGGCCGGTGGACTGGTTTGTGAATATCATGGTGTGGTACCCCTTGATAAAGAACTTTTTAGAAAAGAACTTTCAAAATTGAATTATTAAACACAAAAAATTATGAATATTCAAATCGATGAAAAAACCTATGAAGAAATTGCTGCCATCATTTCAAGTGATGCCAGTCCGGTAGGAATTGATGCAAAGAAAACACATATCCTCATTCTTAAAATGCTGATGGATATCAACGATCGTCTCGAAAAACTGGAGCAGAAAACCCGGTAAAAAAAAGAGAAAATC
>JAOUKJ010000427.1 GCA_029882675.1 Cyclobacteriaceae bacterium | reverse complement strand
CTCGGGGTGGCCTCTAAAATTTGACATAATTCGTTAGTGTCCGGACTTAAAAGACGGACACTAATTAGAGTTGAAAGCCTTGTTTTTAGACCAAATCAGTCCCGACCAATCGGGGCATCGGATGGCTGTTTTTTCAAACCTGACTTCCACCCGCAATACCCATTCGTTCACCCCCACACATCTATTGTCTAACATCCTTCATTTCAACCCTTTTCTGTGCTCCCCATTTATTTGTTAGGGAAGATAGCCACTATTGGGCGACTATATTATATAATCAAAGATCAATAATTACTACCAGAATAAAAATGAGCTATGTCATGCAAATAGCCATTATTGTCCCGGCCCGGGTGATCCGTGAAGCACTTCAGAAGGGCCAACGATCATTAACCCAATCCATCTATTTATTGCGGATCTTTTTTGTGTAGTACAAAGACACACCAAGAGTGATCATGGCAAAACTTAAAAATGCGATTACCCGGTATAATATGTCCAATTGTCCCAGATCAACAAAAAACAGATGCCCACCCGTTATAACGATTGTCAAAATTGATAAATAGCGGTACTTGATGTTGCCGAATATAATGCTTAACAGGAAGAACCCAATGGCCGTTGCAGTCCAGGCCATGGTAACATAATTGCGGGGTAATGCCTGGTTCAGGCCGTATAAAATCATAGCACATGCCAATAGCAAATACATGTTTCTGATAATATCGGTTTTTAATGTTAACTGGTCTTTTCTCCAGTGCAATATCCTTGCTGTAGCCAAAGCTGCTAATGCAAAAGAAAAATTAGTGATATTCACAGATCCTGATATGATCAGGTAAATAAGTAGTATCGAAACAAAGAGAAATGTATTGGCAACAACAATAATTCTTGATCTATACCAAATAGCAATCAATACCACCAAAACACTTTGCAGTACCAGCAATAAAAAGACATTAGGTAGCCCAAAGAAACCGTACACAGCAATACTCAGGGCGGCAAAGCCAAAGCTTGCATAGGTGGCCGGCGCAAAATCCTGTTTGGACTTAATTTTTAAGACAATGGAAAAAATAAGACAATAGGCGGTGACTGCACTGAAAACCAACGGATAGGATTCCTCATAAAATATTGGGATTACCAGAAGTAACAAAAAAGAATAGCTAATGGCATTCCAAATTGCAATAGAGATTAAGCTTCCATTAGAGCCCAATCGCTCTTTGGGAATAAAAACGGATAAGGAATAAGTAACAGCATATCCAAACAAGAATAACATATTGTAATCCGGAGAACCAACCGCTCTCATTTCATGGCCCAGAACCGGATTATTTAATAACCATAATAAATGTGCCAGATAAACCATGAATAAAGAGAAAATATGCAGCCGCCACCATACTTTGTGATAGAAAAGTAAATGTGAAGCAATTGCGGTTATTAAAAGGACAGCAAAAGTGATGTATGAATAATCACTTATGACTGCAGTGATTACAGATAGAGCAATGGCAATGGTTGCCAGGAATTCAGCATTGCTCTTTATTGCCTTATACAGCCATAAGCCAATTATGCCAAAAGCTAAAGCCAGGCCTACCCCTTTTTGCGCTATCAATGGCTGGTCTGAAAAAAAATGTAACCCGACTGTTATATAAAATAGTAGCAATACACTGCATATATTTAGAACATATGTCAGGGTAGGAAACGAATTCTTTGAATAAATAGAAAATGCAATTACTGAAAGGGTGAGAAAGTATGCTGTGACTTTTGCTAAAACAGGATATCCGAGGCCTTCGATGTACGACATTAGAAAAATAACCCCAAAAAAGAATACAATACTTCCAAGCCAGGCCAGTCCATATTCTACAATCCTGGATTCAGTAGTATGTTCCGGGTCGCTGGCTTTCGATTTTTCGGCAGGTATGGGGCCTTCTATTTCATCTGACTTTTCAATCCATTGGATCCTGAGGATGGATTCGATTTTACTTAATCGTGTTTCAAGCGATTTAATCTTTTCCTCCAGCGCTTCCTGATTAGAGTTGGTGCTGTCTTCAATATCCGCCACGTGTAAATCATTTTCTCGTCTTAATATACAACTTCTATGGATCAGTATCCATTATACTGAAATAAAATTTTATCCTCTTTCTCAATAACATCCATTGACCATACCGCAGGATCCTATTGCTTATCGGTATTGTGTGTGCCCGGCATGGGCAGACTACCGAAAGGTAGTCAGATATTCTAAAGGGGACAAGTCCCTCAAGGCAGGCCTGAAATACACATTCATAATTTCCTTCGTTAGTTTAGTCGACGAAGGTAGGTTTTTTAAGGTTCAATAATCCACGCTGACCGGGTATATGATCCAGACAAATATAGTCTGATTTTTGGTCATATTCATTTCCAAACAGGTGTATCAGATTACACACGGTTTTTCAGTTGGTCATAGAAATGCACTGATAAAAAGCATTTGTGGTGCTGGCCACACAGGCTTTTTATCAGTGTTGAAATTTATTTTGAAAGTATCTTGTTGGCTTTCTTTTTGTAGCTCCCATCGGGAAAAAGCTCAAGGTACCTATTGATCGGGGCCATGTCATTATCGTTATTAAATAATGCTTCACAGGCTTCCCAAATGTTGTCGTCCATCATACTTGAATCTGCACCTTCGTCCAGTGCTTTCAGATAGTAGTCGATGGCAGCATTAAAGTCATTTAAAAAATAATAATTAACCCCTACCTGACTGAGATAAAGTCCTTTGCTGTTAGGGTAATCCTCGGCAAGTTGAAGGTACAAATCAAGCGATTTGCTAAATTCTCCGCTTGTGCAAAGGCTTGAGGCTTGTCTCACCAGTGCACTTTCATCATTTTTTGGCTCCGGATTTTTAGCAATATAATCCTTGTTTATCTTATCGGCTTCCTCAAGAGTGATTGATTTTTTTCCAAATAATTTACTAAGTAGTCCCATGATTTTTGTTTTTGTTATATTTGTTAATGTTCAACTTTATGTGAGCGGGCGTTCCCGTAACCAGGAGAAAGCCGCAATCTGAAATTTTAATTTTCCCGCCTTATTTATTAAAAATTGCAGAAAGATAATAAGCCAGTGTTTTAACCCGAAACTAATTCAATTTTTTTTGAAACATATTCGCATTATTTTTGAAACAAGGAAGGGGGTAATAAAAAAGGGGATCCCGAATAGAAGGTGTAACGGGTACATGGGCCAGGATTATATCATATCTTAGAAAAGTTGAGAGAGAAGCATCATATTTGTATTCTAAATAAGGTAAGACCAGTTAACTGCACAATTATGGACGAATTAAAAGCAAAAGATTTCGCATTGGAGTCTCATATGGGACAAAAATATGGCAACAGGGAATATTCTTTCCATCTTGAATCGGTTGTTAAAATTGCAAAGGATATGGGGCTGGAAAGCGATATTATTGCAGGTTGTTGGCTTCATGATACCATTGAGGATTGTAGCATTGAATATACTGACATAAAGGACATATTTGGTGAAAGTATTGCGGAAATTGTACATGCGGTGACTGACGAGCCAGGAAAAGACCGAAAGGAAAGAAAACTCAAAACTTATCCTAAAATAAAATCCAATGAAAGTGCAGTTTGTGTAAAACTCTGTGACAGAATTGCCAACCTAAACCAATCCATATTAGACAACAAAAAAGGGTTAGTATCGATGTATTGCAACGAGCATGACGAGTTTAGGCAGCAGTTGTATGATCCCGCCCATAACAGCAAAACAGGCGAATTGTGGGCGATGCTTGAAAATCATATAGAAAAAGGCATGAAGATGGTGTCGTGAGAAGAAATTTGATTTACCTCATTATAAGCATCAAAGCCAGGAATAACAAGTTTTTCCCCGCCCTTCAGCGCCAAGTGGCGGACAACAACCCCCGGCTATTTATTACTTTTGTTTGTGCTGGGATTTGGCATGTTTATGTTCACCCGGACCGGCCATATTGTACCGTATTT
>JAOUKJ010000425.1 GCA_029882675.1 Cyclobacteriaceae bacterium | reverse complement strand
ATCACTGGGGAACAGTCGACCCTCTACACTTGAGGAGCGCACCTTGCGGTGAATGACCTCCGTACCGCCCAGGGCACTGACATTGTGCTTGCCAAAAGAGTCATTCCAGGTCACCACATTGCTTTGCAATAAGGTTGCATATACACCCGTGCTGTATACGCCGTAGCCCGATCCCCCTACACTGGGTAAAAAGCCTCCAATGGCCGTGGTTGAGGGCTCAAACTGGTCTTCAATCAGGCTGTTGTAATCGATACTTGCTTTGGAATGTAGCGTCAGGTTTTCCATAAAGGAGTAATTGACGAACGCCCCGCCAAGTACTTTGGTGGTATGGGTTTCAAACCGGGGTATTACCGCCTGCAATACCGGGTTAAAATTAGGAAAGGCCGCATAGGTAGGGCTGCCCGGCCCCACAAGCTGTCCTTGTTCATTGAAGGGGCTGTAGTAGGGGAGACTTTTTATGGCTCCCGAATAGACCCCGTCCAGGAAGTTGTCACCTTTTACCCGGTCGTTCCAGGTGCGTGCCAGGATAAGGTTGGTACCAAAGTTCATCCTTTGGCTAACTTCATGGTCTATATTTAGTGTGCCTGAAAGTCGTTCAAATTTGTTGTTTAGCTGTACGCCTTCTTCCTCCCGATAACTTCCACTCAGATACATACGCGTTTGCTTCGTGCCTCCGCGTACTGACATCTGATATTGCTGTAGTATCCCTGTGCGCAATATTTCGTCCAGCCAATCGGTATCCACGGCATCGGTCACATCCGGGATAAGGCCCCTGGCGTCCGGATTCAATCCGGCATTTCGTACGGCCTCGCGTTGAAGCTCAAGCAATTGGGAGGCATTGAGCATGTCTACTTTTTTCGTAATATCAATGATGCCCCGTTGCACGTCAAAATCAAAAGTGGTCTCTCCACTTGTACCTCTTTTTGTCGTCACAAGCACTACGCCATTGGCTGCCCTTGATCCATAAATGGCTTTTGCAGCGGCATCTTTGAGAATTTGTATCGACTCGATGTCGTTGGGATTGAGCGTAGACAGAGCGTTGTCTTCCTGCCCACCGAAGCTGCGCATGGCCAGGGCGCCATCTTCCACCGGAACACCGTCAACAATAAAAAGCGGACGATTGGAGGCCGAAATGGATGTGCTGCCCCGCACCCTCACGGAAATACCCCCACCGGGAGTTCCTGATGACTGGGTCACCTGTACACCGGGGGCCTGGCCCTGCAAGGCCTGGTCTATACCCACCACGGGCATGTCTTCAAAGTCTTTGGCAGAAACCGAAGTGATGGAGCCAATGATATCGGCTTTTGTTTCCGATTTATATCCCGTAACAATCACTTCCTGAAGTTCGGTAAAGTCCTGAACAAGTATAATATTGATTTGCGAGCGTCCACCAACAAAGACTTCCTGCCTTGCGTATCCCACATAAGTGTATACCAATACCAGGCTGTCAACATCAGGAACAGGCATGGAATAATACCCCTCCAGGTCAGTGGCTGTGCCAATGGCCGTGCCCTTGATCACTACATTCACTCCCGGCAGCCCCATACTATCCGATCGTGCAATAACACGCCCGCTTACCTCCCGATCCTGCGCCCGGAGGGAAAAGACGGATAGTATGCAAATCACTGCCGACAGAACATATCTTAGCATAGGTAATGTATTCGTTTTCAGCCCTTCAGTTTTTTCATTTTATATCAGGATGTTTCTTCATCCCATTTTCCATAATAATAAATTTATTATCAAAGTATCCTGACACTCCGGATACAGGATAACGTCAAATGTATAAAATACTTACTAACGTACATCCAAAAGCACTAAATATACAAGAAGAATTTTATTTCCTAAAATCCGCAAGCGTATTTTAGGTATTAAAGAAAAAGATGTTTTCCCGCCTACAGGTTAAAGGTGTTTATTGACCAGTCACTTATGTAATTCGAATGGCCTCCATTACCAATACTTTCATGTTTGTAATCATCTGCTCTAAGATCAATAAATTAACTATTCCTTATCTTTAGTATCATAGTAAAGCACAGTACTGCGTTCTGGGATCAATAGCTTTTCGGCCATGTTTTTCAGGTCTTTCGGCTGAATATTTTTAATCAGTTGATCTTCGTTGTTCAGTCGGTCTTCCAATCCGTTGAGTGCGAAGTAAGCCAGCATCATGGCTTTCTCCAGCAACTCCACTTTTCCAAAGGACAACGTTGCCAGGGCCTGATTTTTTACCTTTTCCAGTTCTTTATCAAGGACACCCTTTTCTACAAAATCGTTTACTATGGCATCAATTTCTTCTTCGGCTTGCTCAAAAGACACTCCCGACATCAGGTGTCCGTTGATGGTAAGCAGGCCGGGATCAGAAGTGCCCGTTACCATGGCTGACAAACCGGTAAAGAGCTGTTTTTCATCCACCAGTTTTTGATACAGCCTGGAAGATTTACCACGTCCCAGCACATCACTAAGCAGGTCAGCTGTATAATAATCCGGATCTGTACGCCCGGGCATATGATAAACTTTATAGATGGCCTTGTGTGGCACATCACCACTGGCGCTGACGGTGCGTTTCTCATGTTGTATTGGCTCTGCGGGGATGTTTCGCACATACGCAGAGGTGTTGGTGATCGGGCCAAACCACTTTTCTGATAACGCGCGAACCTGCGGTGTGGTGACATTGCCAGCTACTACCAGTACAGCACGTGCCGGCACATAGTGCCGAAAGAAAAATGACTTTACATCTTCCATGGTGGCTTCTTCGATATGCGCTATTTTTTCTCCAATCACCGGCCAGCGGTACGGATGTTTTTGATAGGCCACCGGCCTTAGTTTATGCCACACATCACCATAGGGCCTGTTGAGATAACGCTGTTTAAACTCCTCTATCACCACCTTACGCTGTACTGCCAGCACCTGCGGGTCGAATGAGAGGCTAAGCATGCGGTCGCTTTCCAGCCAAAAGCCCGTTTCCAGGTTGGTGGCGGGCAGGGTCAGGTAATAGTTGGTATAATCTGCCGAGGTGAAGGCGTTGTTTTCTCCACCTACACGTTGCAGGGGTTCGTCGTAGGAAGGTATGTTTTTTGATCCCCCGAACATCAGGTGCTCGAAGAGGTGGGCAAAGCCTGTTTTATGCGGTTCCTCATCGCGGGAGCCCACATCGTAGGCAATGTTCATCACAGCCACCGCCACCGAGGGATCGGGCAATACATAGACCCGAAGGCCATTGTCGAGCGTAAAATGTTCGTAGTTTATCAAAGATTAAGGGATTAATGAACAAATAATTACTGCATACCAAAGCAAACAGGTTATAAAAGTAAGGAGAAAGGAGGAAAGATGTACAGGCGGCGTTTCATTTTTCTGGTATTGGCGTGGTATCCGGTTATATTTTAGTGGTCTTTTCATCCGAATGAAGGAGTACTGCAAAGGGGTGTTCATGTAAAGGTTACATCAAAACCATTGGTAAAGAAGCTGTTGAATCCCGGAATTTATCGCCTGTGTCCCTCCATAGTGACTTCAAAAAAGTATATTTATGCGTCTGGAAAACCAATACTCAACCATGATATTCAGAAAATCAGGAAAAGAAGACCTGCCGTCCATTGTAGAAATGCTGGCCAATGATGCATTGGGGCAGAAGCGCGAAAATTATTCCAACCCGCTGCCCAACACGTACTACGCGGCTTTTGAAAACATCAATAACGATCCCAACCAGGAGTTGATTGTAGTAGAGGCAGACGGGGAAATCATTGGTACCATGCAATTGAGTTTTATCCAATACCTCACTTACCAGGGGGGCGTTCGGGCTCAGATTGAGGCTGTACGTGTCCGCGAAGACCAGCGGGGCAAAGGACTGGGCGAGGAGATGTTCAGGTGGGCCATAGACCGGGCCCGGGAGCGGGGTGCCCATCTATTGCAACTCACCACAGACAAGAAAAGACCCGATGCTTTGCGCTTTTATGAGAAGTTGGGTTTCAGG
>JAOUKJ010000035.1 GCA_029882675.1 Cyclobacteriaceae bacterium | reverse complement strand
GCTAAAGGAGAAAGAGGCGTTTGTTTCTGCTCCTTTTTTTATAATGACATCAAAGCCCGTAGAGCTTTTGAAGCCTTCATGGATTTCGGATAGCTTCAGGTCGTTCGTTAGTTTTGCCGCACAGTTCACACTGCCTGTAATCTTTGTGTTTTTATCATCTTCCATGGAAATATCTATTCCGGTGATTTTGGTGTCCAGGTGATTGATGTTGCCCAGTGGTATGCCCGTGCCTTTCCAATGGGCCTCAAACTCTTTCCATGCTCCTTTGGAGGTTTGTTTATAGGTAAGCATAACCTTGGTAATTTCCTTTTCCTGTTTTTTTTCACCTTCATTCATTTTTAAGAAAACGGTGGCCTCCACATCCTGATATACTTTGTATCTCCCTTCTTTACCTGTAGGTGAAGGTTGTGTACTGAATACTACTTTTACCGGCCCAAAATCTTGTGTCAGACTACCGGCGTAGGAGTAATCACCAAGTGTAATGGTTCCATCGGGTGAAATGGTAAATTTGCTGAGGGTAGCTGAAACGTAATTGCCGTTATGCGCTATTTCCACCAGGGCATTTAACGATAAAACATTTTCCTTTTCAAGATATTCTGAGCTTAGAATATTAATGTTCAGGCCTTCATAGTTGATCTTTCCACTCCCTGAGAACGAAGTCAGCCGGCTGTCGGCAATAGTGAAGTCGTTAATTTCAAGTTGGCTGTCAAAATCAGGGTGTTGTACCCCCATATGGCCTGAAATCTGTCTGACATCAAGATTTTTATCAAGTATGACCGTAAGTTGTGGTACTGACAATGCCATTCCGAAGGCCTGGATGTTTTCGGAATGGATCGTAGACTCCATTAATCCGTTTGATACAGCGGTACTAAATTTTAAGGGCCCTGAGAAACCAGGGAGTCCTTCCAGCTCCATGTTTATATTGCCATTGATGAGTGAAAAGCCTTCCCATACCGATAGCCTGGCATTTATTCCCAGGCTTGTGATACGCGTAATCAACATGTCTGTGGCCCATTCTGCTCCGGTGTTGTTTTCCACTTCTAATTCGATGTTTCCATCTGCATCGAATGAAACCCCCGACATATCATAAAGCACTTCCTGACCTTTTTGAATAATAACTTCCAAATCCGTAAGCTGACTGAAATCGAAGCGTCCGGAAAACCCCTGTGTATTGTCAAAATAATAGGTTATAGTGCCTGCATCCAGCCCCCGCAGAGCCGCCATGGAGGATATTTCAATGAGGCCTTCGAGGTCTGGTTTTATTTGGAGGCTTCCATTTATACGCCCTTCCGGTGATAGCGAAATTTCAGCCTTTATGAGGCTTATTTTAAGCCAGTTCAGTGGACTGAGGGTTTTTTTTCCTTCCCAGCTAAAGCTGACATCCGTAAAATGGGCGCTGTCACAATATTGGAGGAATGAGAAGTCTGTTGTAGGCAGCGTGAATTTTTCTGTGTAAAACCCGGTGTTTATCATCAGCTCTACCTCGGCCAGCAGTTCAGCAAACCGGCACAAACCGTTTTCGTTTTTTTCTGCTGAAACAGGGACTTCCGGGAAATGTACACGCAGTGGGCCAAACTGCATTTCCCGGGAGAGTGCGGAATTGGTGGAGAATGATGCCGTTTCTTCTTCTCCTGTCGTTTTCGAAGCTATTGTTGAAGATTCGCCTGTTGCTGTAGTGCCTGAATCAGGATTATTGGTGTTGTTATCCGAATTTAAGGAATCATTGGGGGAGTTGGTATCTGCCAGTAAGGTGTCTGTTTTTGTGGTGCTTTCTTCCAGAAACGTTGAATCTGCTTTTGTGATATTCCCGTCAAGAGATGTTGAATCTGATTTTGCCGTTTCGGCTCGTTGGGCTTCCCCGGCATCAGGGGCTTTATCTTCCGGTATCTGTAGTACTTCCTGCAAGGTGTCATAGACCCTTGCAGCCTCATTTAACATTTCATCAGCCATGGTGAGCAATTGATCAAGGCTGTCTGAAATTGTTCTGATTTTCTCAGGAAGCACCAATTTTCCGCCGATAACTTTCACCCCGCCTGAAATGAGCTGATATGTGTTGCTGACTTTTATATTGGAAAACAGGACATTAGCCCGGGCATTTTTGAAAAAAGGAACCTTGATGATGCCTTTTCCGCTAAAAGACTGGTTTCCTGAAGGGTAGGCCTCGGTCACCTGAACCACGAAATCACCGGCTGTTACATATGCCCCCGGTGACAAGTGTGTCAGTATTTCCATGGTGGAGATATCTATCGCCGGCATGGGTGCGGCACAGTTGACCAATGAGGCGGGTTCTTTATCCATCCTGATCGTGCCCTCCGGCGAATAGTCGCTCATAAACGGCCCGCATTCTCCGGCCAGCGTATAATGGTAGGTCGTTTCAGGTTGGAGGGCATCCAATTGTGTTTTGTTGATGATGGGATTTAGTTCGTACCATTCTTCGGCGCCTGCCGGTTGGTATTTTACGTGATATGCTGAAAAAACAGGCCGACTGTCCCATTCAAGCACAATTTTATTATGGGAGTTGGCTGAAATACGAATATTATCAGGAACCAGGCAGGGGTCTCCGTATTTGAAGGATATTACTTCACTGTACCCTTTGTTTTTAAATAACTCCAGGGAGCTGTGGTTTTGTTCGGGAATGGCCTGTACCCTGACGGCATAAGTTCGGCCGGGTTCGAGTAATGGATCTGTTGGGCCATAAACCAATGATGTGGCTGGCGTACTGGTGACAAACAACGGGGATAATACATCAAAGGCCTCATTGGGATTTCTTTCGGCGGGCCATACTTCTATGAGCTCAAATTTATATTGCGTAATGAAGGCTGAATTTGGTGATCCGGCATGCCGTGGAGCCCAATTGAACATGATTTGCTGGGGGAGGGCAGGTTTGAGTTTTTCCCCATCACGGGGGTAGTTGATTAGCGGCGGGTCATTTAAAATAAGCCAGGCAAAAGCCAACGCTTTATTGGAAATGATGGTGCCCCGGTTATAATCAAGAACCTCGAATGAGAATTGATAAATGCCCTCAGGCAGGCGGCCTGTTCGATCAATCTCCCTTCGGGAAATACCATTGAAATCCATGTTTTCAGGGAGGAAGTAATCAAAAAAATCCGACTGGGACAAGTTGAGTGGGGCGCCACCATCCAGATATACAGGAGTGCCGTAATAATTTTCTTTTGTTGAAATGACGATTCCCGGCCCCTTAATTGTGGCCCTGAACCGGACTTTCACATTCGAGGCCCTGAGGTCTTTGAGCAGAAGGTTGACTTGCATCCGGGGAACGGTATGTGAACTATAGTCTGTAAGATAGACAGAATAAGGGGGCATCATCATCAGGTTTGCGCTGATGGGATAATTTTGGGCCTTTCCTATGTAGGAAGTCAGGCCTGTAATAAAGGCCATGAGAAGAAGTCGGTATCTCATTTGGTGTATTTTCATCGTTAGAACCTGAAATTGTAATTCAAAGTACCTGTAAGTTCAGACAGGCGTTTTCCGCCACTTTCGGTGTGGGTTGTGCGATTTACCGCTGATAAAAACAGGGAAAGTATATGGTGCTTTGACGCTTTATAAGTGCCACCAAGACGTGAAACGAAGGACCTTTGTTGACCCGGGTCGGGCAGATGAAGGTTTACTGCTGCGGAAAGAGACAATCTAAGTTGCTTGTTGATAAAGGGACGGGCTATATTTATTCCGGGCCCCAGGGTTTGAATTAGCTGTTCCCCAAAATGTTGACGACTGATGTTTGCCGCAGGGCTTAAAGTGAGGTTGCTGTTTGGCACTGAAAGTTGGTGTGCGATGGTTATTAACGTAAATTTTGTGTCAGCAGCGTGCTCCTGATGTCCGGACATACCGGCGGAAGTTTGATGACTGATGTTGATGAAAAGGTTTTGTTTGATTGTTTTACCGGATGAGAACTGATAATTTACAGAAAGGTTGCCCTGAGAAGAGACCTGGTAATAGTCGAGTGTGTCCAACTCCTCCAACGCAGTGGATGAAAGGAGATCTGTGACAGGTTTTACATTCGTGTAAGTTTTAAAATTTGAATATCCTGCTGATAGCGATAACCTGTCCAGGGGAGAGTATGTGGCATTTACAGACCCCACTAACCTGTTTGTCGCGGATGTTTTTTGACGTTTGATGTTATCGCGTTGTGATCCTGCCCGGGCTGAAATTTTTATTTTTTGATTAAGAGTAAGGTTGGTATTCAGGGATATTGTTTCCAGGTCGTTGTTGAAATAATAGGCGCCCAACGTCCGGTATTCGGGAGCAACATTTTCATATTGCAGCCCCCCCGAGATTTTTTCACTGTGATAGTTTAAACCTGTTTTGAAGGCGGTATAGAGTGATGAAGATGCATTGGTGTGCAATGATCGAATTTTTGATAAGGGATGCGTCCAGGGGGAGGAAAGCCGGGTGTCACGTGTTAGGAGACTGGTCGCCCATTCTGCATTGGCTGTAAAAGATTTTCCCAGATGCTTACCTGCACCTGTACTTATTACGGTATTGTTTTGGGGTGTCACACCATATTGTTCATAAATCAGGTGTAGAGGATTAGTTTGGTCGCCGGCATGAAAAAAGGTGATGTGTGCATGGTCTTTTTTGTTTTTCAGTTCTATTTTCAGTCCGTAACCCATTCTTTTAAAAGAAGGGGAGGTTGCCGCAGAATCTAAAGCGGGGGTCTCTTTCCTGAGCCTGCCATACAGCATGCTAACGGTGATCACCTTGGACGGTGTTAAAACAAACCCTGCCCCGTTAAAGATATGGCCATGGAAGGTATACGGGGAAAAATTCATCGAGGAATAACCAATATAGGCTTTTACCCATTTGTAGGATGGCGACAGGCCGAGCTGGTTGAAAGGTTGTCTGAACCGGGCTTGTTGGTTTGAGTACCTCAGGGATAGGGGAATGGTATAACCATATATGGAAAGGTTGAGATTGCCCGACATATACAGGTTGTAGGGAGTACGCCTGGATGGCCCGTTTATCGATGCATAGCCAATCTGGGAAATGCTTATTCCACCAGAGGCTTCCAACGGTTTTTCATCGCGGAGGGCCGATAGCTCCTGTGCATACAGTGGCCTGGCGAAGAATACCATAAGCAGGAGAAAAGGGTAATATCGTTGATGGAAGCTAATCATCGCGACGGTATAAGATGAATTCCACCCTGCGGTTTATGGCCCGTTTTTCTTCGGTAGTGTTTTCCGTGAGGGGGTCTGTTTCTCCTTTGCCTATAGGAGTAAGCCTTTGGACGGCAATACCCTGTTGGCGGAGGTAGTCGGCAACTGCCCTGGCCCGGAGGTATGATATCTTGTTATTAGCCTTCTCCGTTCCAATACTGTCCGCATGGCCGATGATGATCAGATAGTACTGTTGTTCATTTTTCAACAGGTTAACCAGTGAGTCCAAATAAGGCTGATCATGGCTGGAGATACCCGCATGGTTGAAGGCAAAATGGAAGGTGTGTCCAAATTCCAGTCTGGATGTTGTCACTGAATTGCCCGTGGGAGGGTTGTTGTTTTGGGCTGGTTTGACTGCAAGGAGTGTATCCAGTGGTTTTTGGCCAGGGGGCAGGTCAGCGCGAAAACGAATTTCTTTCCGTTGTCCTTTTGAAGTGGTCGTGTCCGGGATTTTTTTTCTTAATAAGCTCCTGATTGTGAGGCCTACCTCAAAGGCATTGGCCGGATGGTTTCTGATGTCTGGTTTTACGCCAAAATAATACGCAAATCCGATATCATAATTTTTTTGTTTTAGTTCAAATGAAGGGGTCAGTATTTTACCGTTGGTGGTATGAAGAGCCAGGTCAACACTGCCCTTTTTTACATTTTGAAAAGGGTTATTTTCTTTTATTTTTAAGCGTGTGCAAATACCTGCCTGCATATGGAAAACCGGGTTTGCAATAAGTGAAGAGGCATTCAGGACAATGTCGAATGTTTCCAATTGCAGCGCTGTTATCCTGGAAAATAAAATATATGAAGCCCCTGGCTGATCAAAGAGTGAAGCCTGTTTATGTTTCCGTGTCCCTTCCAAAGAAAGACTGGCTCCACCTTCAAACATTTTCGCACCATACCGGTCATTTTTTCTCAGTGAAAAGCCTGCACCAAACAGGGGAGTGGTTTCATACATACCTTTCATGTCTTCCCCGGAAGGGGCACCCGGATCAAAGCCCTTATTTTTCACCCACATGGACTCCGTTGTAATACTTTCACTGTCTACACGCAGGTATTCAAATCCGCTTTTTGCGCCGAAGGATAGGGAAGTTGTTGGAGTGGCCTTTTTTCTAACTGCAAAAAAGATCATAGGTCGTGTGGTTTTTATGCCCAGTGTCTGCACGTCACGTATGTCTTCCAGAGAAAAGCCCAACCCTCCCCATTGATTTTCATTTTCTTTATTGTTTAAGGCAAATGCAGCATTCATTAGAAAATGGTTAAAGGCGTTATTGGGAGATATGTAACTTTTGTTATAATTCAGCGTGATAAAATGACCCTGTCCGGCCGCATAGGTGATGTCTGAGTTGAGCGGTGAAAAGGAGGGCATATGTGATACAGGTGACTGGGCCCGCATCGCGAAATTTATACCAAGGAGTATTATGAGTATTGTTTTCTTCATCGTAAGAGGGTGATTATTCCTGAATTTATACCATTGATTTGCAGGGGCGTGCCATCAAAGAAAACACCCTCAATAGTCCATATGTAATTCCCTTCCGGCACTTCTTTTCCGCGTATTTTACCATTCCAGCCTACTTCAAAAAGTACATTCAGGTCGTTGGTTTCAAAGACGACGATACCGGTTTGGTCATACACCCGCATTAAACATGACTTTACTCCCGTGCCATAAATCCTGAAGTGGTCATTGCTTCCATCGCTGTTGGGCGTAAAGAGATTGGGTATAAAAAGACTGTTTTTCACAAATACATGAACCGAACCCGTGTTGGTGCAGTGATTGCGGTCAGTGATGCTTACTGTGTATGTGGTGCTTTCAAGCGGAGACACCCGGGGTGTTGGTGACCAGGGATCCTTTATGGTACCTTCCGGTGTCCAGTAGTAGGTAGTCCCTCCCGATGCCGTTAACGAGGTTGTTTGCCCATAGCCAATGGTCATATCGCCAGATAGCCCTACCAGAGGTAACGGGTTGATTTTTATGGTTGTATAGGAGGTGTCTACAATACAATCGCCAACGGAGGTAATAAGCCTGAAACGGGTATCTGTAGCAGGTCTTGCGATGGGATTGGCATGTCCTGGATTGTCGAGCACTTCAGTGGGTGACCAGGCGTACTGGTATTCCAGCTTACTTCCTGAGGCTGTTGGCCGGCCTCCGAGTGCGATGGCACCCCCGCTACAAATGGCGGTATCCATGCCCGGGTTGATGACCGACAGGAGGTCTCTTATCACAGTCACAGTGTCAACAGAATGGCAGCCCATGGTGTCTGTGACGGTGAGCGTATAGGTGAGTGTGGAATCAGGTGTTGAGACAGGTCGGAGGACATTGGGGTCATCTAATCCGTATTTAGGTGACCAGGTGTATTTCAATGAAGTGTCTTCCTGATTTTCCTTTGGCCCGATGATGACCCCCCCGGCCCGGCACACCAATTGATTTTCACCTGCTTCAGCCACGGGTAATGGTCGTGTTGAAAGATAAAGGGAGTCCGTAACCCTACAACCGTTGTCGTCAAAAGCTTTGAAAAGTATAAGTTGATTTTGGGTGGTTGTATAAGTTAAGCGGAGCTCCCTTGAAATTTCTTCGTTAGCGGTATTTAACCAGGCGACTTGTTGCCAACCCATGCCGGCGTCTAAGTTCACCGTATCATTAAGACAGGTCTTTATGGTATCGGCAAGGGGAAGGGGCCTGATGTCGTGCAGGGTGAAGTTGACTGTATCGTAACCGATACAATTTTGCGTACTGATGATTTCAGCCAGGATACTTGAAGGCGACTGAACGTTAAGAAGAATAGAATCTCCCTCCGACAACAGTGCCCCTTCCTGATACCACATCATCCTTCCTTGTGAGGGATGTCTGTTTTCTAATAATACCCCTGTACCCGGACATACTGTGCGATCAGTTCCCAGGTCAATCAATGGGATTTCAGCGATGTGGATGTTAAGGGTGTCACCCGAAGTACACCCTTTTTGATCTATACTTTTCACATAAAGCGTGGCTGGGTGACTAGCCACCATATTAATGTGGTTGCCATTTGCGAACAGGCTATCTTCAATATACCATGCCAGGCTTTTCCACTGATCATCCAGTGCTAAATGGAGTGTGTCTTCCGGACACAATATGACGTCAGCCCCAAGGTCTGGTTTTTCAGGCTTTAAAACAGATATAAAAGTGCTATCGGTAAAAAGGCAGCCCTTGGTGTTGGTGATGGTGAAAATGGCTGTGTCAGAAGAGGTAGGGGTATAATCCAGTACCGGACCCGTATCAAAGAACCCATACATGGTTGAACGCCATTGAACTGTTGAATTTTCTGTGGCCAGCGATATGTGAATGTTTTCCCCGAGACATACAGGCACTTCCCGTGGGACAGTTGCTACAGGGAGCGGCAACATGTGTATGTTGAGGGTATCTGATGATTTGCAGCCCTGCAGGTCTGTGGTATGTACATGGAGTTGTGAATCATTGGTGATAACCTGTTCAATTGCTGTTGAATTTAGTGCTGTACGGCTGAATGTATCGTACCATGAAACTTGTTGCCATGTTGTTCCAGCGTTTAGGTGAAGGGTATCGCCATGACAGATGTTGATATCAGCACCCAGGTATATACGCTCAGGTTCCAGCATGTTTATTAGTAAGGTGTCACTGTTGGTGCAACCGAAGTCATTGGTTGCCCGGGCGATTAATTCCATGTGCCGGGTGATGGGCAGATGGACTTCTGATTGATTACTCAGAAGCAGCCCATCCCGGTATGTAAGCCAGTCTACTGGTAACGAGAGAGATATGCTGAGGGTATCTTTCCGGCACACAGACAGGTCAGGGCCGAGGGTGAATACAGGTTTGTGTTGGGGATTAATGATCACGGTGTCAGCCTGTGTACACCCTTCAACATTTAATGCAGTTTGAATAAGGGTATCTTTTTCCAATACCGTGTACTGGTAGGTATTTTCACTTGCGTATAACCAACCGAATGAGGAAGAAAACAGGCTTTCCTTTGTCCAGGCCGCGTTGCTATTAAATTGCAGTTCCTCGCCAATGCATTTATAAATGTCCTCACCCAGGTTAGGTTGGGGTAAATTCCGTGAAGTGATCACGACAGAATCATATACCGTGCAGCCTAATGGCTTCGTCAATTCCAGCACAATAGTGTCATCTTCCATCACTTGAAATGAGATATTATTTGTGTTTTCTGCCAGAAGGCCCAGATTTAAGGAATGCCATTTGTTCACCCCCTCGCCGGGGCTTAAAAGCCGGATGATACTGTTTTCACATAGATTCTGATCAGGGCCTAATTCGGGATTGTGGCAGATTGTGAATGGTGTTGCTGTGGAGAACGGAGAGGCCGAGAAAGAGGGGTCTACAGATTGGATAGCTACGGTATATTTGCCTTCTTCAAGCCCTTTTAATGTCAGGGTTGCACCCTTATATTGTCCGGTTTTTGACACCAGTCTATTACCTGTTTGGAGGTGACTTTCCGGGCTGGAAAGGAGTTTGTCATTATGCCAAAGGATCATTTCATACGTTAGTCCTTCCGTAGGGGTTTGCCCATCTGTGGCCGGAGACCATTGGATGGTGACGGAGTCATGGTTGGTAATTATTGCTGTTATTTCAGGAGTTGTAGGCGCGGAACGGGCCGATTCATTGGTGTTGTTGAAAATATAAGAAGAAAGTCCGGCGGTCGTATGTCCCATGATGAGCAGGTCCTGATCGCCGTCCAGGTCTGTATCAGCGGGTCTGATGGCGCTACTGCCCAAACCCGGCAACATATCCGGCACAACGGTGAAGGTGCCGTCTGAGTGATTAGTGAGTAATTGTGTGGTATATTGGTTTAATTCATTTGTGCCGGAAATGAGGGCGTCCGGGTAGCCGTCAACATTATAATCCGTGAACAGCACATCACCATTGGCCAGCTGAGCGTTGTTGGCTGTGGCCGGGCTGAAGTTGTCGTTGCCATCATTAATATAGATTCCGGTATGGCGCTGGCCTTGTGCATCAAAACCACTGATGAGTACATCGTCAAGGCCATTGTTGTCAATATCTGATATGGCCAGGTTGCCGTTTGAAAGGGCGGGTATGGAGAGGGGTTTTTCAATAAATGATAGCCCTTTGTTATTGATAAGCACCCGGGTAACTTTACTACCCCAGGAATCAAGTCCACATACGAGGAGGTCGGTAAAGTTGTCGTTGTTGACATGCAATGGTGCCAGGGTTGCAAAGGTGAAGAGGGGTATGTCAATTGCTTTTTCAGTAAAATTTCCATTTTGAAAACTCCAGGCATAAGCTGAAGCCTGACTTTCCGACCCCATACCATAGGCGATGATTTCAATTCGTCCGTCCTGATCGAAATCACGGGCCAGCAGAGTGGGTGCTTTCAAAGGAACGATGGGGGCGTTTACGGGTGTAAAAAGGCCGTTATCAGATATTAGCATGCCGGAACAGGCTTCACCGGCGCTGTTCAGGCCAGTATATATGATGTCCAATATGCCATCACCGTTGAAATCTTTCCATAGCGAGGCTGCGTTGAATACAGGTGTGATGGCCATATTCAGTTTGGTATATCCACCGGGCCCTGATTGGAATATGTCTGTAATGATATTTCCCGTTTCGTCCATACCGCTGAGGAATAGATCCATGTCGCCATCCTGGTCATAGTCAGCCCAGGCGGAACCCCTGGCGCCTGTCAACGCAGGAAAAGGGGATACTGAAGTGTTGTATTGTGCCCTGGCCATTGAAAACAGGGCAACCAATAAAAGGATCGATATGGTTTTTTTGTAGCACATCATTATTTAATCATAAAGCGGGTGCCACGAACGTCTTTTCCCGCTTCGATCTTCAAAGCGTAGATGCCGGAGGTCAGGCCTTGCAAATGGATGTTTTCGATATAATAATCATTGCCGGTAAAGGATCGCTGGTATTTGTAATGTCCTGTGGCCAGGGCGATTACCGAAAGTGTTATTTCCGAGGGCTGGTATAGGGCCACCTCTACAGTGAATTGGCCTTGATTGGGATTGGGGTACAGTTTGAATGATTCTATTCCTTCGCGTACAATACGACCACCCGAAGGTGTTTTGATTTCCTTTATCAGGATTTCCTTGGTCTTGCTGTCTTTGCATTTACCGAGGGCGGAGTGTAAGGCCATGGGGTAGTTGCCTGGTGCAGGAATGACAAAGCTGATTTCCGCGTCGTTTTGTTGGATGATTTCAGCCTGCTCCGGCGTTTCCCAGGTCATTTGTTCAGGAACAGGCCATGAGATATCCACAGCCACTATGGTGTCGCCGACCCAGGCTTCAGAGGCCATCAGGAAGTTGGCAGAGAGCAGGTCATTACGCACTTCTATTTGGAAGGTATCCCGTGCAATACACCCTCTGCTGTTGGTTACTTCCAGCCAGTAGGTTCCGGGCTGTTGGAGCTCAGCCTGCTGCAGGTTACCTATATATCCATTGTCTGATGACCAGGACCAGGACTGCCACATACCGGCATCGAATTCCATACTTTGTCCTTCACATAATACGACTTTTTCGGGAAGGCCTGTTATAATTGGTTTTTCAGGATCATGGAGGATATATGCTTCTGTTGTACTACACCCACGGGCGTCCGTTATGGTCACTGTATATTCCCCGGCGGATAAACCGTCAATTTTATTTGTTTTGCGGTTATCAGACCAGACATAGGTGTAAGGTGGTGTGCCGCCTGTGGGAAGCACCTCAATGGATCCGTTGGATTCTCCTGCACACACAGGCGGGAGTAGTCCGGTGAACCCGACAGTGATCGTTTCCGGGGCATCAAGGGTGATGGATAGTGTGGTTTGGCACCCCGCGTCGTTGGTGGCCGTTACGGTGTATTCACCTGCAGGCAATCCTGTGGCTCGTGGAGTGGTTTGATTGGCTGCATCATCCCATGAAAACTGCAGTGTACTTTCAGGCTCAGTAGCGACTTCTATTTCCCCATCTTCAGCGCCAGAGCAGGAAGGCCGGATGATTCCGGTGACATAAAGGGCAAAGTCATTGATGATATCGGGCAGGTTAAATTCAAGATTTTCTGAAGCACACCCATAGGTGTCGAGGGCATAGACTGAATATTCACCTGGTGATAACTCCTGCTGTGAAGCGCCGGTAAGGCCATTGCTCCAGTGGAGGGAGAAAGGCCCGGTATTTCCCGTTACCTCCACAGTAGCGCTACCATTGGGCCCACCACATTGTGATGCAATAATATTGGTAAGTTTGACCTGTGGCGGCATGGCCTGTTCAATAATTACTCCCAGGTTCTGAGAACAGCCATTGCTGTCTGTCCCCTGCACGTTGTATGTTCCTGAGGGGAGCTGTGCCGCTTCAGGCCCGGTTGTTTCATTGAGGTCAGTCCAGTAGTACTCGTAGGGAGGACTTCCTCCGGTCATTTCTACTTTGGCGGTTCCCGGTTTTTGTTCACAATAGGCCGGGGTGGCTGATATTAACGAAAGCGTTGGTGACTGACTGGTATCGTTGCCAATATTCACCGGCAGTACCAAAAGGCAGCCTTTGGCATCTTTCACTTCCAGGATATTTCTTCCTGCGGGCAGGCCTTCCCCGTTGGAATTATGTTGCCAGGCCCCACTGTTCCAACGGTATTGGTAGGGTGTTTCGCCTCCTGATATTTCAATGGCTGCCCTGCCATTGGGTAAACCACAGAAGGCGTCGGTAGTTACGATAGAAGATAGTTCAGGCCCATTGATATTGGCTACTGTGCCTTCAAAGGTCAGCTCACAGTTTTTGGCATCACGTATGGTGATGGGGTAAATACCGGCAGCTATTTCTTCCAGAAAAGGAGAGGTGTTTTCATAGCTATCATGCCAGTAGAATTGATAGGGCGGACTGCCGCCGGTTACACTTATTTCCAGCGCACCATTGGCCATTCCGCAGGTGGCGCTACGGCTGTTTTGTGCTATGCTTAATGCCGGCCCTTCTGTTATCCCTACATATGAAGTGATGATGCATCCGGTTTCGAGGTCGGTCACGTTTACTTCCGCCAGGCCGGCGGGAAGGAAAGAGGCTGTAGTGGTGAATTCGCCGGAAGACCAGTTGATGTCAAAATTTCCTGACCCCCCTGTGATGACTACACTGGCGCTGCCATTGGCCTGACCGCACCAGGCGGGGCTCAGGGCCAGGGTTTCCACAAAGTGTGGAGGCTGGTGGGGTATGGAAAAGTCAATCGCGGTGGCGCAATTTCCTGCATCGGTAACCACGGCCTGATAATCGCCGGCAAGGAGGTTGTTCGCATCGACTTTTTGTGAAAGCAGATCGTACCATTCGAGGGTGTATGGGGCTGCTCCGCCCGTGACGGAGACGGAAACCCAGCCATTGGCTTGTTGACAATGAGCGGGCTGTATTTCCTCCAGACTGACCGACAAAACATCAGGCTCAGAAAGTTCCACTTCCAGGAGGTTGCCTTCACAGCCCGTTACATCGCGAACCATGATTTGGTGCGTGCCCGGATAAAGACTGAAAAAGGTATTAAGGGGGGTGAATTCCCCACCGTTCAAGGCGTATTCATAGGGGGGTTGACCCTTTGAGCCCATTACGCTGATATATCCATCATTGGAGCCCATGCAGGAAATGTCGAGGGCCTCATGAAGTACCAAGCTGATATTTTTTTCTGAAATGATGATTGTTTCCCGGGCTGTACATCCCTTTTGATCGTTTACTTCCAGTGTATATTCCCCCGGCGCGAGGTCTCCAAAATACCCGGAATAATTGCTTTGGCTATTTAAAGCATAGACATAATCTCCTGAGCCACCAAGGGCGGTAGCCATCACTGTGCCATCAGACATGTTGGTACAGCTGGTGGAAGCAGTTGTGATGCTTTCAAACCTGAGTTGGGCCGGGCTGTCAACAGTAAAGGTCTCTATGGCAGGGGGACAGCTATTGGCATCTGTGACGTTTACCGAATAGTTTCCCGCTTCCAGGCCTGCCAGGGTGGCCGAGTGCCCGATGATTGTGCCCGTAGCCAGTGCGGTCCATTTGAAAAGGTAGCCCGGACTGCCCCCTCCAGGAATGGCCTCAATGGCTCCATCGGTCCCGCCAAAACAACTGATATTCGTTGTTTTATCCGTTACAGCCAGGGGAAGGGGCTCTCCCAGCTTTATGTTAAGGGCTGTCTGGCATTTGTCTCCCCAAAGTTGTGCATTTGCATCACGTACATAAAGTGTGTAACCACTGATCTCGTTGGCTGCCAGGTTATTGATACTGAAAAGGTGGTCATCGTTTTCATCATTTAAAAAATTGGTGCCTTCTACGGAAAACTGATACGGTGCGTCACCACCAAAGGCCTCTACGGTGATACCCCCATCATCATAACCAAAGCAGGAAGGCATGGTTTTGCTGTTTACTCCGAGTTGTAAACGATCCGTACGATAAACAGGGACGGTAACGGTCAGCTTATCAGTACACGGAGGTGAATAGCCGTCACTTACTGAAATTTCAAAAATGCCGGAGGGTACATTCTCAAAGGTGACGGTCTCACCGGCCCCACCTTCCAGGGTGCCGATTAGTGGAAAAGTATATTGGTATTTTTCGCCGGGGTCCAAAATGCCATTGATGGCCTTTAAACTGACTTTTCCGGTGGGTGTACCAGGACATATCGGTGGAATAACACTTACTTTCTGAAGGTCGAGGGGAACAGGATTAGTGGGTATATTCACCGAAAACGCCTTTTTACACCCTTTGCTGTCAGTGACGTTCACGCTGTATGCTGTAGCCGACAGGTTGCTGAAGGTCGCTGTATTGATATCGTTAAAGGCCTCTTTAAGCGCATTGTTGATGGAATAATCATAGGGGCCTACACCTCCGGAGGCCGTTACGTCTACCTGGCCATCATTGCCACCAATACACTGGGGATGAGTGGGAAGAACGTTTTCAGGGGGGAGGATCACAGGTGGTGGGGCAACCAGCGAAACATTCCCGGATGTCAGGGTACACTTATTCCCATCAATGACCTTGATCAGGTAGGTGTTGGCTGTCAGCCCCCTGAAACTTTGCGTGGTATTGTTGTAGGCTTTGCCTGTATTAATTTTATTTGTTGACCACAGCAGCTGGTAAGTATAAGTGTCGATGATGCCACCTGATGCATTGACGGAAACTTCCCCATTGCTTCCACCATCACAACTTATTTGGTAAGTAGTGCCGTTTGCGGCAAAGGCAAGGGCCGTTGGCCCGCTTGCAAAAGATAAGGCAGTGGGCTGGGTAATCGTTGCTGTAGTGGTTGCCACACAGCCCAAAGCGTCTGTTGCTTTGGCCGTGTAGGTTCCGGCATTCAGGCTGCTATAGGTTTGGGTTCCATTGGT
>JAOUKJ010000034.1 GCA_029882675.1 Cyclobacteriaceae bacterium | reverse complement strand
TTCAACTCCAGTACAAAATAATAAGTGCCGGATGTTACATCGCCATGCCTGCCCTGGCCATGCCAATTATCCAGATAACCTTGCTTTTCATAGACCTTCTGCCCCCAGCGGTTATAGATAGTCATCAGGTTTTGCGGATAGTTTTCAATGCCAATAACCCGGAAAAATTCATTGAAGCTGTCACCATTGGGGGTAATCACATTATACGTGTGCACAGGTGGCACAAATTCAACACAGGCCTCATTTGACCAGGAGAAAATTTCCGGTTGGCCAGCACGACGGGCCCGCACCACAAAGCAATGATCAAAACCGGTAGAATCGTTGAGGTATTGATAATCAAACAAGTTTCCTTCAGTAAGCTGCACCCTTTCTCCGCCGTCTGTACTCATCCATACCTCATAGTTTTCCACTCCTTCCGGCCAGTTGATGTAATTATTCCAATCCATCACAGCGCTGTCATCTTCTTCATTTTTACCGGCCTTCAGCAGGATACTATTATGTGGCAAAGCGCTGATCTGCACAGGGCAATCGGCATTGGTGATTATCCGGTAAGTATAAACCAGGCTGTCGGTGTATATGTCCTGATCAATAACATGGGGATAGGACCGGTTGAGCTCCATCACTTGTTTCCACGTTGGCGACCAGTTATCCATCCTTTCCAGAAAAACAGGTTTATCATAGTATTCGTCCTTTTGGGCCGTCCAAAGCAGTTCCAGCTGGCCGGATTGCCCGGGGATATTACTCACTTTCTCAATGATGTATTCCGGCGGCAGAACAGTAAGTTGCCGGATACTTTCAGCCCGGACAGGACAGACACCCAGGGTATCAAAGGCCACTGCGCTCAAATCATACAATCCCTGGCAATTGAAAACATGGGAATAGTATCCACCCGATGCAACGGTATCACGGTGTAAAGTCCCGTCTATGGCCCAGTTGGCAAACGGGAGCAAGGTGTCGGCTTCCAATGTAAACTCAAAACCCTGACCAATAAGCAAAGTATCACCGGCCAGCTTTATGTTAGCCTTGTCAGACGGGTTCCTTTGAATATATATCATCGTTGTATCAGAGGTTCCACTACAAACGGTATCTGTTTCCGTGAGTTGATAAAACCATAGTTGCCCCAAACCATAGCTGTCCCAATCAACAGTCACACCGGGGCCACCCTGACCAGCAGTCACCTTCCCTCCTGTCACTTCCCATTGATAGGAGGTGCCGGGAACATCGTGCGTAAAGTATGCTTTGCCCATAATTTCGGCCGAGCAAAGGGTGTCGGGCCCAAAAGGGGCCTCGGGTTCCAGTTGCACTTTTATTTGCACGAATTTCCTGAGGGTATCTCCTGCACAGCCCAGTTTGTTGATGGCCACCACGCTGATCTCTGCTCCGGGATTGGTGACGCCCCAACTTACCAGCACACTGTCACCAGTACTGGTGTTTAATGCACCTCCATTTGCTGACCAGGAATAGGAGTAGTCATAGTTGGTGAGGACATGATAGGGGACATCAGGTGTATTGGGACATACACTTCCCGGCCCAAAAACACTGACCTGGGGATCCACTACGCGGATTTGTTTTTTTGTGGTTTCCTCTCCGCCTTCCAGGCAGTTAGTGAGGTTGCGCCGGGCAGTCAGGGTAACAATGTAATCACCCGGATTGTCATAAACATGGGTCACGGGAAGGGTATCATAAGCCATCAACACACTGCCATCTCCAAATTCATATTCAAACGACGTGAACGTGGTATCCGCTTTGGGTATGAACAACACATCACTTTTATGGCAAACACTGTCCCAGGGGAGTTCCATTAGATTCGGGTTGGTAATTTTTAATGCCAGTGCCAGGTTGCCCAGGCTGGCCCCCGCAGAATAGCCAAAGGACTCGTTGTTGCCATAGGCATATACATAGGCTATAAAACCGTGCATGGACGTTAAGGTGTGGTTTCCATATCCGGTTGTAAGGTAGGCATAACTGTAGGCCGGATTATCCGGTACGGCATTAAACCGATCGGAAATACTGGCGCCATCAAAAGTAAGTCCATCCAGCCCATCGGTTTTCGTTATCACGGTTACATTATACCGTGATAGTGTAGCGATGGTGGGGGCATTGAATGTGATTTTACTGAGTAGTTGTTCGTTGGGACTAAGCATAATCAGAAAGGGGTCTCCTACCGTATTGTCACAACCCTGACTCCGGCTGAGGTGACCCACAGCCACAGGGCGGTCTGAGGTGATGATGCGTACACCGGCCAACAGTACTTTCACATATTCCCCGGAGTTTAACTGATATTGCGTCCCTCCCACATCCACCGTTGTCTGGTCTTCGGCTGCCAGGATTTTAACCATGTCGCCCCCCGTACGTGTTTCAAAATCGGCAAAGACAAAGTTACGCCCCCAGGTGCTCACGGGGTACATTTGGGAAAACAGGTGATCATGCCCGTCGGGGTGGTTGCACTGACCCACTTTGGTATATTCGTTGCCTGCAAACAAAGCCAGGGGCTGACAACCCCCTTTATTGATCCCTATGACTTTTGTGCCTGTCAGGTCGCCCCTTGATTTTACCTGATAGGTTTCGTTTTTTTGAAGTATGATCTCGAAAGGCACCCCTGCCGGTTTTCCGTTTTGGGTGGTCACAGAGGGAGTGATGAGCACCTGGGTGCTGTCGGCTATGGAAACAATGAGAAATTCAGAATAAGAGTTATCGCCGTTATTGCGGGTGCCTTCCTCCCAGTGGGCCATCACATAGTATTCATTGCCCAATGAGGCCGTAGGCAATATCACCGTCATATCGGCGCTGTACTGTCTTTTGTTCATGGCATAAACACTCACAATGTTGTCCGTTTCAATATGGATAGCTTTGTTTTGAATGGATTCAGATCCTGTGTTCATGGCCGTTTGTGATGGCAATTCAATTTTGTACGTAGTGTTGGGGGCAACAAAGAAATCAATGGGAGCGAATCCGGTCACACCGGGCATTTCCAATCGTCCCATTGTGGAATCCACAGCACTGATATATACTTCCAGGATAATGGGATTATTTTGGCTTTGCAGCCAATTTTGCATAAACCCAAAATGAAAGTCACGGCCTTCGGTGGAAATTCCCTGGGCATGCACGTTTGTTACTGCACAAAAGAAAAGCAGTATAAAGAAAACTTTATGGCCGGCGGATTTTTGCATAGATTATTTTCCGGTTACAATATAGGAAATACCGTAGCAAGGTGAAATGTTTGTAACGGGAGGTTTGATGGATAAGATTCAAGAAGCAAGAAACAAGAACCAAGAACCAAGCATGTCAGCAAGATCCGAATCAAGGATTTTGAAGAAAGAAAATAGAGCAAAGAATAAAGGACAGCTAAAAATTAAGCAAATGATAGGGTTTACAATTTCTATTCCGCGTGTTTACACCGCAAAGAATTCACCAGGTTCTTCAGGATTTTGTCCTTAATTATTTTTCCCATCCAGCTTGTCCAACAAATGTTGGTACTTTTCATCAAACCGCTGGTTTAACCATTCATCAATGACGTCTTTTCTAAAGCGCCATTCCTTGCCAAGCTTCACTGCCGGAATCGTGCCCTTTTGGGCCCATATATAGATCGTTTGGGGTTTAACTTTAAGATATTTGGCCACATCTTCCAGGGTCATGATATTATCCATATCCATATTCAAATTACCACTGTCTAATTTATTACAGTTGAATCAACCGGCGAGGATTCCTGCCCAAAGACACTCTCCGGTTTCTGCTCATCATTAGTTGGGGCTTGGTCTTTTTCCAATTCTTTATTAGGCCCGGAATTGTTAACACCCATTAACTGACCCAGTGAGGAGAAAACCGTGCTATAGAAATTGCCACTGGTTTCAGTACGGAAAAGTTGAAACTCCATGCCCTTATTGCCTATAAAAGGTCGCATATTCCAGGAAAGCTGCGTTCCGACAAAAGCGAAAATAATAATCCATATTTTGAATACCATAAGGCCGATCTTAGGGTATTTTCCATTGGCCTCATATGTGCCCGTAAGGGCATCCAGAACTACTTTCATGCCAAAAATACCTGAAAATGCAAATACAAAGACATGGAGGAGTTGCAAGAAATTGTAATTGTCTCCTGAGAGCTGGAAAAATAAAATTATGGGCGTAAAAGCGGTCATGATGACCGCGACCATAATAAAGCCCGAAATGAGAATATTAAGAAGTTGTACTACACCTATTTTGGAGCCCAGCACAAGCTGTACGATGTAGAAAGAGGGGAAACATATCATAAGAGTGAGAACGATCAGGGCGGATAATTTCACCCCTGTTGAAAGTGCCTGAGCAAAACCGTTGTAGCTTCCCATTATTACTCCATAGAAAAAGGTGAAGATGAAGATTAGGAGAAGTTGTGCAATGATGTTACTTTCTTTGTACTGGCCGCGATTAATCTTTTCCAGGAATAGTTCCCGTTTCTGAAGGACTTCGAGCGCTTCTGTAATGTTATTCTTATTCATTTCTATTCGCATTGTTTGATGCAATATAGTTTTCTTTATTATTATTTACTACTGTTTGTTATTATTTGTTGTGTTTTTTTTCAAGTAACTGATTTATGGGAAACGTAATTAGTATCCGAAATCAGGCTGGATGATCAGGCATGATGAGAAAAAAAGAAATTAAAGCGTTGTACACAACGTGTAAGCGAAAAGTCCAAGAACATACTTACACTAAAGTTTCAATAAAAAGGGATAAGTTTCTCTTTTGCACACAAGGTGCAAAGCACGGGCAAAAAGGTTCACGACATGCTTTATGCAAGTGTTTCCTTTAATTTTGAGGCGTAATGGTATGTGTAAAATATGCTACAAATCCGGCGGCGGGCTCATAGCAGACCAGCCCCCATCCACCACAAGTGCCTGGCTGGTGATTTGGGAGGCAGCGGGAGAGACTAAAAACAAGGCTGCATGGGCGATGTCTGTAGGGTTTGAGGCCCTGCCGGTAGGGGAAAGGCCATCCCATACCTTTTTATATTCCGCATCTTCCATGGTTCGCTCTGTCAGCGTGGCTCCGGGCGCTATGGCATTTACGGTAATCTTATGCGGGCCAAGTTCCACACCCAGACTTTTGGCCAGCATCTCAATCCCGGATTTGGTCATACCATAAGCGGCCAGGTTTGGATGCACCTGATGACCGGTCACTGAAGACATAAACAATATTCTTCCCCCGGACTCCTGCCTGATCATTTGTTTTGCTGCGGCCTGGGCCAGGAAAAAAGAACCTTGCAGATTGACGGCGATGAGCCGTTGGAAGCTTGAAAATTCATATTCTAAAAAACCACCAAAAGTAGAGAGTCCGGCATTGGCCACCGCAATATCCAGGTGACCAAAAGTTTCAACAGCTTTATTCACCAAATCATGAATAGTAGCCAGTTCACTTGAATCACCTGCTACTGCCAGGCATTGCCCACCTTCTTCCCTTATAGTTTTGGCTGCTTTTTCAACCACGTCACCATCAATATCATTAAGAATAATATGTGCGCCTTCAAGCGCCAGGCTGCGTGCAATTTCGAAACCGATGCCTATGCCTGCCCCGGTGATTATCGCTACCTTATTTTCGAAACGTAAATTCATTTTTTTAATCACTTTTACCTAAAACAAAAATAAACGCTAATTATAGCCATTTTTTTCTTTTAAAGAAAAACAGCATCCCCGAAACTATTGCAACAATGAGCATCCAAAATATTGGGTAGGCATATTTGTACTTTAGTTCCGGCAGGTACTCAAAGTTCGTCCCGTATATTCCGGCGAGAAATGTAACCGGGATAAATATGACTGTAAAAATAGTGAGTATACGTATGATGTCGTTCAAACGGGCCGTAATGTTAGTGTGGTAGATATTGAGTTCGTCATTTAATATGTCCCGGTAAACCTCTATAACTTCGGTAGCGTGAACAATACGTTCAAAAAGATCCTTTAGAAAGGAGTACGTTTTTTTACTTATCAACGGAGACTCCGATTTGGAAAAATTAAATACACAGTCTTTTAGCGGGCGGGTTACTTTTCTGAGGTAATTCATTTCCCGCTTATAGGTATAAATCCTTTCTAAAATATTTTTAGTTTGTTTTTCAAGTACTTCCTCTTCCAGGTCTTCGATATGATCACCAAAACGTTCCAGTATTTGCAGATAATTATCCACCACCGTATCGATAAGGGCAAAAGCGAGGTAATCAGACTTTCGTTGCCTGATTCGGCCCCATTTCTTTTTCAGGCGATCACGCACAGGTTCAAATACATCTCCAACTTCCTCCTGGAACGTGAGTAAATAATTTTTGGAAAATACCAGGCTGAACTGCTCCGAAATCAAGTTGTTATTGACTTCATCAATACGCAGCATTTTCAATGAAATAAAAGTGTAGTCTTCATTCTCCACATATGAAGGCCTTTGACCTGTATTGAGTATTCCTTCAAGTGTCAGGGAATTGAGCTGAAAGACCTCACCGATATGTTTAATCAGTGCTGTATCATGGAGTCCGTAAACATTGACCCAACTCACTTTCTCAGGGGTTAAAAATTGCTCAAGGATGGCTGGATTTTCAATTGATATCACCTCTAAAATGGCATCATTGTAATCAATCACCTCAATAGCCGCTTGCTCCATTTTTTGTTGGCCAACAAAAATGAGTGATCCCGGTGCCTTTCCCAGTTTAGACTCACTGCTTTTTAAAAATCGGGCCATCTTATTCTTTTATTTTGTCCTTAAATACGATGGTTCTGTAAGGGAAAGGAATCTCAATGCCACTCCGGTCAAACTGTTCTTTAATGGATTTATGGAGGTCGCACTTCATTTCAAAACCCTTTACCGGGTCCGCAGACCAAACTTGCGCCCTCAGGTTGACCGATGAATCACCGAAACCTATCAGTCTTACGATGACCGGGGCTATTCCTTTGTCTTTTGTTTCCTGATCCCTGTTATCCACATAGTGAGGGTGGGCCATGGCCTCTTCGCGGATGATCTTCATCGCCAGGTCAACATCAGCATCATAGCTGATACCAATAAAAATAAAGTTACATACCTTTTCCTCAATAATGTTTGAGTTCAGAATGACCTCTGAGCTGATGACCGAATTGGGAATGATCAGGCGTCTGTTTTCAAAATTATTAATTACCGTATGCCGTAGTGTAATGTCTTCGACAATACCCTGATATTCCGTTCCTATTTTAACAATATCACCTACACGAAATGGCTTAAATATCACGATGAAGATGCCACTTATTATATTGGAAAATGCAGATTGTGAAGCCAGACCCAATACTGCCGCAAAAATACCGGCCCCGGCAAACATCGTCATGCCGATGGTTCGCAATTCAGGAATGACATAAAAGATGGCAATGGTTATGGCAAACAAAATTATAAAACTCAATCCATTATTCAGGAACTTGTAGTGCGTAGGGGCTACGTTAAGTTCCTTGGATGATTTATTAATAAATCGCCGGAGGATGAGCCTTAAAATTCTTAGGAGTACAAACCCAACCAGGGCAATCCCAACGATAACAATACCATAATCCAAGTATTTGTATTCTGTAAACATGAAATTTATTCTTTTTAATAAAAGTACTTATAAATCTCCTTGGATTCGTTTTCTGAAGTAAAATATTTTATCGATGCCCTGTCCTCAAAGCATAGGCTCCATAAATCGTAATGACCACAAAACAAACCAACGGCACCAAATATGCCATATTAATACTCCCTGTCAAATCGGATACCTGCGCCTGTATGTTGGTAATCACAGCCCCACCGACGATCGCCATGATTAATCCGGAGCCTCCCAGTTTCCGGTCATCACCAACCCCATGCAGGCCAATGCCATAGATAGTAGGGAACATCAATGACATACAGCCTGAAATACCCACCAGGGCATATACCCCCACCGCTCCTTCGCCAAGTACAACAACAAGAGTAAGAAGCCCTGCCACCACAGACATGATGGTGAGTAATTTCGCCGGATTGATAAATTTCATCAGGGCGGTAAACACAAAGCGTGAAGAGCTGAAGAGGACAATCGCGGCCAGGTAATAATTGGAAGCCTCATCCTCGTTGGTCACTCCGGTGTTCTCCATCACATAACGAATGGTAAACGACCATACACCAATCTGTACACCGACGTAAAAAAACTGTGCAACGACAGCCAGTACATAATTTTTATTTTTCAACAGCCGTTTGGCGGAGTCCCACATATTGCCAATATGGTTTTCTTTCAAGGCAGGGAACCGACGCATGATCATCGCCACGGCCAGGGCAATGCCCACAACCCCTACAATCAGGTAAGCGGTAGAAACATTGGCAAGTTCTTTTTCCTGGATCATCTGCAACTGATCAGAGCCCATTGCTGCGCGGGCCGTTTGGTCGGCTTTGTCCAGTCCGGCCAGAATGATTTTCTGTCCCAGAAAAATACCGGCAATACTGCCAATCGGATTAAAGGCCTGGGCCAGGTTGATCCGCCGGGTGGCACTATCATCCGGTCCCATGGCCACAATGTATGGTGCTACCGCAGTTTCAAGAATAGCACATCCCCCGGCGAAGATATAAAAGGCCATGAGAAAATGGCTAAACTGCATAGTCTTGCTGGCCGGGTAACAAAGGGCCGCACCCAAAGCATAGATGATCAGTCCTACCAGTACACCGGTCTTATAATTCCAGCGACGGATAATGTAAGCCGCCGGCAGGGCCAGACAGAAATAAGCCCCGTAAAAGGCCACCTGGATATAAGACGTTTGAGTATCGGTCATGCTCATCACCTTTTTGAAGGTGGCGAGCAACACGTCTGTCATGTTGTTGGCGGCCCCCCACATGGCAAAACAGGCCGTGAGCAAAATGAACGGAATGACATATGACTTCTTGAGGAATTTTTCCTGCTCCATGGGTTTATGTTTAGGTTAGCGGCCCCTAATATCAGATATTTTCGGAATATTTGATAGTGGCAGGCTTGATTATGTACCCGGGAAGGAATAGAACCCCTCAATCATTCCGCAAAGTATCCACAGGATTAGTCCTGGCCGCCCCTACTACTTTCACGGCCAGGGTGAAAAAGGCTACCACAAGGACAATCATCACAGTCAATAGCATGGTCGTGAAGGTGGTCTCCTGGAAGTAAGTCCAGGCGTTCTCCATGAAGAACAATGTGATGTGGTAGGCCAATGGCAGGCCCACCAACAGAGAAATCGTCAGGATAATGACGAACTCCCGGTTGAGTTTTTTCACGATCTGCCATTCGGTAGCCCCAAAGACCTTGCGGATGCCTATTTCTTTTAACCGTTTGATGATATTAAGCGACACCAGTGAATAAAGCCCTGTTGTGGTAAGTACCAGGGCCATCATACCCAAAAAAAGGAACAGTTGTACGGCATTGGCATTGAGCATTTTAGCATTTTCCAGTTCATCAACCATCAGGCCGCCATTATAACCCAACTCCGGGTACCGGTTGATGAAAAGACTTTTACAAAAGCGGTCAACTTCCCGGGTTTTGTCCGGCCGTACTCTGACGACCATATAATTGATGTCTTCCGTTCGGCCTAAGCGGAACATGACGGGAACAATCGTTTCCCATACATGGTTGGTATGGAAATCTTTTACCACCCCCACTACATAAAATGGCACAGTATCTCTGACCAGTATCCTTTTGCCCAGCGGATTATCCCAACCAAATGTTTTTGCAAAGGTCTCGTTGATAATGACTGACTCTACCTCATCTGTGGTACTGCCCTTTACAAAGTCCCTGCCCTGGATTACCTTGATTCCCATAAACTCCAGATATTCATCAGAAACTTTCAGGGCCATGGTTTCAACCTCATCACTACCATCGCGGATCACCTCGGCGTAATTATACCACCACAGATGATGTGCGCCGGCAGTGACATCCATCACCTCCGGATTAGCCAGCAGGTCTTTTTTGACAGACTCATAATACTTGTCTCCCATTTCATAGACCAAAACCCCTTCAACATCAAAGCCAAGATCTCTTTGTGCCTGGTATCTGGCGTTTTCCAGAAAAGAAAAGCCCAGGACCAAAAGCATGACGCAGAGCATGAACTGGACAAACAACAGACCCCGGGTAAAAAAGTTGGTACCGGAAAACTTTGCGTTCCCTTTGAAGATAATGGACGGATTAAAACTACTGATGTAAAAAGCGGGGTAGCTGCCTGCTGCCAGCCCGGTAAAAAGCAGTAATAAAAACAGAAAAAACAGTAGATCGGTGTTGTGCATAAAATGGACATCGATGTCGAGAAACGACCACATACTGCTATAGACCGGTACCAGAAACGAGGCAAAAACCAGCCCTGCCAACAAGCCCAGCATAGTCACCATAATATTCTCTGTGATAAACCGGAAGACCAACTGACTTTTCGCACTGCCCAGTACTTTTCGAATGCCTATTTCTTTCAGTCTGTTGGCAGAAGCCGCAATGGAGGTGTTGGTAAAATTGAAACAGGCGACCAGCAATATAGCCAGAGAAAGAACAGCCGGGGTGTAGGTTTGCATTTTTGTGAGACCCCCTTTCATTTTGTGCCGTTTTACCTCCGTTTCCCTGACCCTGTCAGCCATGCCCCGGAAAGGATCCAGATAATATCGTGTTGTACTTTCTCCACTTATACTGTTTTCTATGGCCACATATTTCTGAATGGCCTGTTCTACAGTTGTTGCATCGTAGGGACTGCGCAGGTTTAAAAATATACCCACATTCAGGCGCCACTCGTTGCTGTGAAATGCCACATCCTGATTCAAATAATTTTCAAAATTCACAATAGCGTCCGTTTGAATACTGCTGTTGAGGGGCTTCTTTTTAAATACGCCGGTCACAATAAATTCAACGCTCCCGGCAGGCAGAATAAAGGAGATTTGCTTTCCTATGGGATCCTCGTCACCAAAGTATTTGTACGATAGTTCATCGCTGATTAATATATTACTGTTTTTATCAAAATCCAGTCCATTTCCATACACAAATTCGTAGGAAAAGACCTCAAAAAATGCAGGCCCCACAAATATGGCAGGGGTATTAAAAATATCGTCATTGGTTCTTACGTTGATATCCAGGGGCACATAAGGCACAACATGCTCTACCTGTGGCATATTTTGCCTGATGTGCTCAACCAATGGTAAGGGGGCCTGTCCGTGCCTTACAGTCTCACCCAGTGTGATCCACTCCCGGTTGATTCTGTAAATTTTCTCCTGATGTAAAAAGGTTCCGTCAAAGCTTTTGGCATAGTCGTAGTTGATATAGGCAATGATGCAACAGGCGCAGGCCAGTCCGAGACCCAGAATGTTGATGGTGAGAAAAGTCTTGTTCTTTTTAAAGTGACGAAGGGTAATATGGAGGTAGTTTTTTAGCATGAATGTGAACCTTAACAAATATAATAATTTAGGTGGAAAAGAGGTAGGGACGAATGATCATTCGTCCCTACTTTCGAATTAATTTTCTATATTTACCATACCAGCAAAACAGAAAAGACCTTGGAGCATTCTGAATTTTGCATAACGCATGCTACTCAACTGGTTTATTCCTGCGGGAGGCTTTCTCCGGAGCTGAAAGAGTACTGGACGCACTTGTTGCGTGTAGAATTTGCGGAAGACATTTCTGCTGAGCAAATACTCTTGTTGGAAAGCAAAGCCACTGGCATAAAAAAAGACCCGTTGGGCAAGCTAAGACAGGAAAGTCCTACGGATGAACAGTACGTTATCATTATTTCCCTGGTCCGAAATTTATGTGAAAAAGCCCGGACAACTGATGAAATGCCCTCATACAGAGGGCTAAAAGGGCTGGTCGATGAGTTGATGACCATATCCGGTAATGAAAAACTGGAAGGGAGACTGGATGATTATGTAAAAAAACTGGGCCAAAAACTCACTGCATATAACCAACGGACCATCATCAAAGTACCCGTGACCATTAAACCGCTCATTATCGATCATTTATTACGATGGGCTGTAATATGGTTTCTTTCGCTGAACAACGACTTGTTGTGGCTGACCAATTTTTTCTTTATACCGCTACTCGTCCTTGCTGGCAGTTATTTTGTGAGAAGGCGCCTGAACAAAAAAAACGACCGGTTGCTCAGCTTGTACGGCAACCTCAGCAACTTCCAGACTCGCACCACCATTTCCAGCCTGCAATACACAGGTATGGTCGTGATGATCATTATCAGTTTACTGGTATCAAATGTCCTTGAATATCCCCTGATCTTTCCTTTAAGTGGATACCTGGTCTATTACGGTCTGTATCAAAGCCTGGCTGCACCCGGCCATCTCACTGAACAAAGCATTATCACCCAAATCAACCAGCAGGCAAAGTATTACGAAGGCCTTTCTCCGGATGAAAACGATGAGGCCATCGTGTCACTGCAATCGCGTTTGCAGTCCGTTACCGGACGACTGGAGGCCTACGTGTTGGAGAGCGCCTTGTTTGGCGCCCTGGCATTTAGTGGATTTCTGCAAATCATGGCCGAAGGGCTGGTCTCCTTCGATGATCTCCAGGCCTTTTCTGACAACGCCTTCAAGTTGGTCAGCCATATTGTTTACCTTCAGGGAGATGAGGCCAGGGCCATTCTAAATACCCTTACCACAAAAAACGGACTTTTTAGTCTGGTGTCGGTGGAAACCCTGGTCTGTTCTATCCTCTTCCTGGCGGTCATAGCGGCCCGGCTCCGCTTTAGTGATGTGGCCGACAAAGTAAACCACGCTCTAAAGCTCGCTGCCAATTTCAACCAAAAAGAAGAGGTCCTCTACGCCAAAGGCACCATCAAAGAAAAGTCGCAGGAGCGGTATGAGATGATCAACCGGAAGATCAGAAAAGAACTCACCAGCGGGCAGAAGGAAATAGAAAATATGGGGCCGATCACCACCTATATGCGGTTTTTTAGAAATGCGGGGCTCCTTACCTTTCTCATCATACTGATCAGTAGCGGCCTGTTGATTTCCGGTTTTTTGTCTTTGTTGTTTGCCTTCCTGGGGCTCTCCACCATTGTTTATTTCAACAAGTCACAGCTTTTGACTATGATAAGCCATCTGGTAAGGCAGTTCAGGGTCTTGTTTGTTCAAAGGGGATATTATTTCCTTTTTTTAGGGGTGTTGGTTTTTATTTCCGGTTTGTACGTCAATACTTTTCAGTCTCCCATGGCCGACGTTTTGGTCAGTCTGGGCGTACTGCTTTTCGGCCTGTTTTTCTTCTCCATTATTGCGGTCTCGCCCTTTGTTGATGATACGTTTGAGGCCGCTATGGGTGTGAAGGTAAATTACAATGACAGAAAGTGGACGGTCATGCGGTTGTTTTGGGCCGGTGCCGTATTCCTGATTTTCATCGTATATCTGTTTCGGTTGATGGGCCAGCAATATTTAGCTGAAGTACCCTTATTTCTTTCCCTTCCTGTACTTGCTTCTATATTTATTTTTTTAGGTTATAACCTGTCTGTTAAAAAATGGATGGGAGTACTGATCGGTATAGGCATGTCAGTACTTTTAATTGGAGTGTTGTTTAAATATTTGCATTTGCCTGCTGCCTCTATACTGGGTGGTATCGGGGTCACAATCATCCAGGTTGTCCTTTTTTTTACTGTATTGAAATTCCCTGATAAAAAGGGCCGGGGGCTACTCTCCTGGTTATATATTATGATGATAAGTTATGGTTTCGGATTAACGATTAGTCACCAAGCCGGTGGTTCTAAATTATTAGCAATTAGCCTGCTCCTTCTGCCATTCGGGATTGTACTGACACATCGGTTAAGGCACCACTTCAGGATTTTTTTTCATCGGGTATTTCTCCTTAATATTATTCCGGTTACTATAATAAGCCTGCTATTGATCTCTACACCATACTATACCCTGGAAAAAGCCTACGAGCACCACACGCTGGATTTTGAAAAAACCGCAAAGATGGTCAGCATGTCGAGGGGCAATCGCTATGGAGACCTGCAAGCGGATCTGAATAATGCCGAAGTTTTTAATGACCTGAAGAAAAACGTCAATGATCATGTCGAATGGTTTGAGGACTATTTAAACAAATACGGAGATGTTGGATTTACCAGTATTCACCGAGGTGTAATACATCCTTATTATCGTATAGCGTATCTCATGCTGGAAAAAGGAAGTACGCAAGAACATCACGCATTGGGACTTAAACTTTGCCGCGTGGCCAATGAGGTGGGGGAGAAATACAACTATCCTACGTATGTTTTTTATGAACATCCGGCAGAAGAGGATTCCATCTCCTTCAACCCCATGATTGAAGCGGAGTTGCTTATGGCCCTGGGACGGAAAGAAGAAGCGATAAAGTTTATAGACGGACTGCTGGAGACCGCACCGAAAAGAGTACAGGCGACCATTCAAAAGAGGGCAGTGGAGATGAAATGAAAGAGAGAAATAGGTAATACAAAAGAAATTTTTAGTTCTGAATATTTTATAAAAGAGTGGTTAAAGACCGCCTATGCTATTAATAAATCTATTCATAGTTGAAGGGGTTAAAATAATGATTATTTACATATACATAAAAGGCTTCAGTTCGCATTTGCTATTATAAATGATACTTCCCCTCTCCCCATTGTTTATCTACAGAGGGATTAAGAAATACAAAATCACATAGAAGCTATTGCTCCATTCCCCTTTTCTCACCACTCAATCCCCCTCACCAGTCTTTCTACTCATATCTCACTACTAAATACTACAAGTTAATATTCCCCAATGCCCGATCCAGATGGGTATAACCGCCGTCCACATACCAGTGCTGTCCGGTAATATGTGAGGCCCGGGCAGAGATCAGGAACAGGGCCGCATCGGCTATTTCCTTTGAGGTGGTCATCCTTTTTTCCAGGGGTATCTGATTGGTGATTTTTTTAAGCGTTCCTTCCGGATCTTCCAGTGAGTTGATCCAGTTTTCATACAATGGTGTCCACACCTCGGCAGGCAGGATAGCATTCACGCGTATGCTGTCGTTGATCAGCTCTACGGCCCATTCCCGTGTCAGGGCAAGCTGTGCCCCTTTAGCAGCTATATAAGCAGAAGTGCCCCCTTGTCCGGTCACAGCCGTCTTGGAACTGATATTCACAATACTCCCTTTTGCTTTTTTCAGGTAGGGCAGAGCCAGTTGGGCCAGGGTATAATAATGGAGCAGATTGTTTTCCAGCGACTTCATGAATTTTTCAGGGGAGCCTTTCGTCAGACTGACACCGTCGTTTTTTCCGGCATTGTTGACCAGTGCATCGATACGTCCGTATTTTTCCACAGCAGTGTTGATCACCCTTTCACAATCAGCCACTTTGGCCAGTTCTGCCTCAATGAACAGACAATCTGCACCCTGTGCAGAAAGTTCTTTTTCCAGGGCCGGGCCGGCCGGGCCGGGGCGGTTTACGATCACGGGGATGCCCCCTTCCTCTGCCACGCCTTTTACAATGGACTCTCCAATGCCCTTAGCGCCGCCGGTCACGATGACCACATGTCCTTTTATTTCCAGGTTCATTTTTATTTTGTTAAACGAT
>JAOUKJ010000424.1 GCA_029882675.1 Cyclobacteriaceae bacterium | reverse complement strand
AGTCCGGTACGGGCCAGTGGATTCCCCCGCATGGTGAAGCAGGGAGGGCATGTGGTGATGGCCTGGACAGTGGCGGGCGAAAATTCAATGATTCAGCCTGCGATTGTTCAGTTCTAAAGGGTATATGAGTATCCCGCAGTCGCGGGAGGGTGTATGGGTATATGGGTATATGGGTATATGAGTATATGGGTATCCCGCAGTGGCGGGAGGGTATATGGGCAGTTGATGGGTTGGTTGATGAGAACGGATGATGTATCGAACCTTGCATCTTTTTTCCTGCTTCGTAACTCTAAAAAAAACAGGCGTTCCATTTCTGAAACGCCTGTCCAAACTAAATCGTATTTTAGAAAGCCCTAAAAGCTGTCTGACTCCCTGTAGGCCTTGATTACTGCCATTTCGCCATCGGCACCTTTGTTAAAATTACCGTGCTCCATGCCCAGTACGTCTTTGTACCCTCTCCCATGGATATGCTTAAAGACATTTTTGTAATTGATCTCCCCGGTGGTTGGCTCTTTCCGTCCGGGATTATCACCTATCTGAAAATAAGCAATCTCATCCCAGGAGGCATCGATATTGGGGATCAGGTTGCCCTCAGTGATCTGTTGGTGATAGATGTCATAGAGTATCTTACATGATGGACTATCAACCGCCTTACACACCGCATAAGCCTGGGATGATTTGGTCAGAAACAGGCCGGGGTGGTTCATATAATTGAGGGGTTCCAGTACCATAGTCAGGTTGTGGGGCTCCAGGATATCACACGCCTGCTTTAAGCTTTCCACCACATGGGCCGTCTGATAGCCCATTTCCTGCCTTAAATCGACAAAGCCGGGCACCACGGTCATCCATTTGGCATTGACCCTTTTGGCCACCTCCACCGATTCTTTTATCGCAGCCAGAAACTCATCACGTTTCTCCTGATCACCACTGGTGAGGCTGGGTTCATCCCAGTAAATTTTATGGGCTACAAAAACGCCCATCACCATGTCGAGTTTTTCCATTCGCCGGGCTATGCGCTTCTGATCTTCCAGCGAACGGCCTTTCATGCCATTATCTTCCATGGAGCGGAAACCCTGGTCGGACATGAACTGCACCTGGTCTTCTAAATCCTTGCCGGCATTATTGGCAAACATGCCAAAGTGCGGGGCATAATTCAATTGAAACGGCGTGCCCTTGGCAGCCGTTTTTTTCTCAGTGGCAAAAGCACCAGTGGTAGTGGCTGCCAGAGCCCCTCCCACCAATGCTCCGCTTCTTAAAAAATTACGTCTCTTCATACCTTAAAGCACCTCTGTTTGACCAGGAACAGGGATGGGGTACAAGCCGTCGGCATCAGGCATAACCGGGGGTTTGGAATCCCAGGTGAGGCCTAATTCAACAGGGGCAAGCGTCTGGTTAGAGTTCAATGCTTCCTCCCAGGTAATTAGTTTTCCGGAATAAGTAGCCATTCTGCCCATAATGGCTGTCATGGTACTATGTGCAACAAATTCTCCATTGCTGATGACCTCACCTTTTCTTATCGCAGCGAAGAGTTCGTTATGCTCTATCTGATAGGGTGTGATGTCATCAGAGGGGTCATGACGATAAATTTCCGAGCCATCCAATCTGGTCATGTGGGCATTGCCACCACCATCGGTAGTCACTTTACCTTTTGTGCCCTGGAAGGTCTCTGATACGCGCCCCAGGCAGCCCTGGATGTGCCGGCACTGACTAGCTACCACGGCACCAGACTCGTATTCAAATTCCACGAAGTGGTGGTCAAAAATCTGACCATGGTCTTTACCTTTGCGAACTTCGCGGCCACCCATCCCCTGGGCAGTAACAGGTGTGCTTCCAATAAACCAGTTAGCCACATCGATATTATGAATATGTTGTTCCAGAATATGATCTCCACACAGCCAGTTGAAGTAATACCAGTTTCTCATTTGATACTCCATTTCGGTCTGGTTGGCCTCACGTTCCCGCACCCATACTCCACCGCTGTTCCAGTACACCTGACCGGCCCTGATCTCACCAATTTCACCAGCTTGCAGTCTCTTATAAATTTCCCTGTAATTGTCCTGATAGTGTCGCTGGAGGCCTGCCACCACATTTAATTTCTTCTCTTTTGCTTTTTTGGCTGCTGCCAAAACTCTTCTTACGCCAGGAGCATCAGTAGCCACGGGCTTTTCGATAAAGACGTGTTTACCCTGGTTAACAGCATATTCAAAATGCTCAGGACGCCACCCTGGAGGTGTTGTGAGGATTACCACATCGGCCAGGTCAATGGCTTGTTTGTATCCGCCAAAACCGGTGAACTTATGATCGTCTTTTACATTAAGCCTTTTCTTATCAAAAACTTTTGAAAGCGCATCATAACAATTGTCCAGTCTATCCTGAAAAGCATCGGCCATGGCCACCAGTTCCACACCTTCATCAGCGGTAAGCGCCTGACGCACAGCGCCTGTACCCCGGCCACCGCAACCTATCACTGCCAATTTTAAGGTATCTTTGCCCGCGCCAAAAGCACTGCTACCGATTCCTAATGTGCTTCCTGCAATGATTCCTCCTGTAGCCAGGGCAGAACCTTTCACGAAACTTCTTCTTGTCAACTCACTGTTGAGAATAATTTTTTTCATAATCGTTGTGTTTTATAGTCCGTAATCTTCAATGGCTTCAAGCCAGTACTTATTAATTTCTTCTGCGGAGGGCTGCTGGAATGGCCTTATAATCCGAAAGCCCACAAAGGGTGCATTTGTTAACCACCAACGGCTTTTGGGGAGTTGAGGATCTCTTCTCTTCCACTTGGATTCGCTGGCCAGACGACTGGCACACCTCAACTCTTCTGCTGATTGTTTCCAATGACCTCCACGTGCCACCCTTGGGTAAAGTGTCTCCGGTTTAATCCATGGATTATCTTTATCCTTCTTTTTGTATCCCTCAACATATTGATCCATCGTCCATTCAGCCACGTTGCCATGCATATCATACAACTGAAACTGATTAGGTTTTTTTGTACCAATCAGATCATATTCAAATTCCTTAAACACGGCATAATCGTCAAGTTCCGAAGGGTCGTCCCCGAAAGAGTATGCCGTTTCAGTCCCTGCCCTGCAAGCATATTCCCATTCTGCTTCAGTGGGCAACCGGTAAAAATCACCGGTAAGTGCTGAAAGCCACTTACAATACATTACTGCTGCATATTGTGTCATATTTATGGCCGGGTAACCCTCTTTTCCCATGCCAAAACTCATATCAACATAGGGCGGTGTGGCTCCAGACACCCCGTCAACACTTAATTCCAGCAGCCTGGTACTGTCCACAAAAACTTCATCTGTCACATTTCTAAAGACAAAAGCTTCATATTGTTGCCAGGTAATTTCATATTGACCCATCCAGAAGCCATCTACAGCCACACTTCGCTGCGGCCCTTCATCGTCATTTCGTTTTTTCTCCGTATCAGGGCTTCCCATTTTAAATTTCCCACCTGTTATCGGCACCAATTTCACAGGTTGCTTTGCACCAGGTATAGCCACCTCATACGCTTCAAAGTCCTGTGCCACACTCATGTTGAAAGTTAATAATAAACAACCGCAGATCAAACCTATACGCTTCATAAAAATCATTTCAATTTATTGTCTATCTCACAAAAAAAACTGCCCTATTATATTTGGCCGTGAAAATAACGGACATTTCTTTACAAAAAGCAAACCAAAAAACAAATTGAATGGAATAACCATTGATCTGATTATATTTGGCCCTTTATAAAATATAGATTTTTGAAATTCAATGCTTAGACAATGAGTTTTTTCGCCAAAACCAAAAACATCGGGCTATTACTTGGGCCTATCATTTACATCATCCTTAACTTTTTCCCTTCTTTTCTTCCGGAGCCAAAGGCCATGCTGGTATTGGCTTTGGCCGCCTGGATGGTTATCTGGTGGGTAACTGAGGCCATTCCCATACCCGCTACGGCCCTATTACCCATGGTAATCTTTCCC
>JAOUKJ010000033.1 GCA_029882675.1 Cyclobacteriaceae bacterium | reverse complement strand
CCCAGGCAAAGAAAACCGGGATTTAATAAATTTTCTTTATTATAAACGAATCGTTCAGCCGTATCATCACCAACATACATACGCCCGCCTGAGGATTCCAACACAGCCTGTCCTGCCGCCGTATCCCATTCCATCGTAGGCCCATGCCTGTAATAAAGGTCAGCCTTGCCTTCCGCCACGATGCAAAATTTCAATGAACTCCCCCTAGAAACACTTTCAATGACATCATAGGCCCTTAAAATCTCTTCCTCAGCTGGTACAGCATGTGATCTGCTTCGTACGGCCACCCTTTGATTGTTTTTATTTCTAACACTTAAGCGGCTATTCAATCCATCTTCCCTTTTAAAAGCCTTCCCGTCTACTGCATAATACAAACAATCCAAAACGGGAGCATAAATAAATCCGGCTACCGGGTAGTTATTTTCAATCAAAGCTATATTTACCGTAAATTCACCGTTTCGATTTATAAATTCTTTCGTGCCATCCAAAGGATCTACCAGCCAAAATCGATCATAGTTTTTCCGATCGCGGAATAGTACCTCCTTTCCCTCTTCAGAAATAATAGGTATTTCAGGATGTATTTCTGAAAGGCCAGCGCCTATAATATCATTTGATCTTTTATCTGCTAATGTTAAGGGGGATTGATCTGCCTTCACTTCCACTTCAGCAAAGAATTCCGGGTCATTATATATTCTCAAAATTTCTCTTCCCGCCTCATAGGCTATTTCAATGATTTTTTCCTGCGCTATATCCATTGTAAGTTTTTGGTTAATTTTAGAGTCGTAAAGCTAAGTAATTACACGATTCATTTGTATGTTTGCAACTTCATTTTTGGTCTTTGGAAAACATACATCCCATATTTAATAAAATTCTCACCTCCGATCAGAAAGCGTTATTACTTAATCAACGCGCTCTGGTTGTCTGGATGGTTGGCATGTCAGGTTCAGGAAAAAGCACCCTGGCCCGCGCGCTGGAAAACGAACTATATTCCAGGGGATTTTATACAATGCTTATTGACGGTGACAACCTGCGGACAGGCCTTAACAATAATCTGGGTTTTTCTGAAGAAGACAGGGTGGAAAATATCAGAAGGGCTGCTGAGACAGCTCGTTTATTTGCCAATAATGGTGTGGTAACCATATGTTCCCTGATCAGCCCAACCACCGCTATAAGAAAAATGGCCAGAGAAATCATTGGTCAAAATTATTTTGAGGTATTTATTCATTGCCCGCTGGATGTGTGTGAGCAACGAGATGTAAAAGGGCTCTATGCTAAAGCCAGAAGAGGAGAGATTAAAAATTTCACAGGGATTGATTCCCCTTTCGAACCTCCTTTACATCCGCAACTCGAAATCAGAACAGATCGGGTCAGTGAAGAAAAGGCCTTAAAAATATTAATAGAAGCTATCGTACCAGAAATTATTTATAAGAAATGAAAGCATATAATCTTACCCACCTAAAAGAACTCGAATCAGAGGCCATCTTTATTCTACGGGAAGTGGCGGCACAATTTGAGCGATCGGGGCTCCTTTTTAGTGGAGGTAAAGACTCCATTGTTGTAGCACACTTGGCGAGAAAAGCTTTTCATCCCGGTAAATTACCCTTCCCGCTGGTTCATATCGACACTGGACATAATTTCCCTGAAACTATTGAATTCAGAGACCAATTCGTTAAAAACATCAATGCTAAACTGATTGTGGGTTCGGTGCAAAAAGCGATTGATGAAGGAAAAGCCGTAGAAGAAAGTGGTTTTAATGCCAGTAGAAATGCGCTTCAAACTGTCGCTTTATTGGAAACAATAGAAGAAAATAAATTTGATGCCTGCATAGGAGGGGCTCGTCGCGATGAAGAAAAAGCAAGAGCAAAAGAACGGTTTTTTAGCCATCGTGATGAATTCAGCCAGTGGGATCCTAAACACCAGCGACCTGAACTATGGAATCTGTTCAACGGACGAAAAAATTACGGAGAACACTTCCGGATATTCCCCATCAGCAACTGGACAGAAATGGACGTCTGGCAATATATCATGTATGAAGACATTGAAATACCTTCCATTTACAAGGCTCACGAGCGAAAGGTCTTCATAAGAGATGGAGTGATTATGGCCGATTCAGATTTTATCAATAAAAGACCCGAAGAAGTCACTGAGCAACGAATAGTCAGATTCAGAACCATTGGTGATATGACCTGTACCGGTGCGATAGCCTCAAGTGCCTCATCACTTACAGAAATCATTGATGAGGTTTCAGCCTCCCGGGTTACTGAAAGAGGTACACGAGCAGATGATAAACGCTCAGAAGCCGCCATGGAAGACAGGAAAAAGGACGGTTATTTTTAAATTTGAAGAAATCAATTTTTGATCATGAAAGAAAAAGGATACCTTGATATGGAACTCTTACGGTTCACCACCGCAGGAAGTGTTGATGATGGTAAAAGTACGCTGATTGGCAGACTACTCTATGACTCAAAATCGATTTTTGAAGACCAGTATGATGCTATAGAGGAAACCAGCAAAAGAAGGGGTGATGAAAACATCAACCTGGCTCTTCTCACGGATGGATTGCGCGCAGAAAGGGAACAGGGCATCACGATTGATGTGGCTTACCGTTATTTTGCCACACCCCGGCGCAAATTTATTATTGCAGATACTCCAGGCCATATCCAATATACCCGCAATATGGTTACGGGCGCATCTACGGCCAATATGGCCCTGATTCTGGTTGATGCCCGAAAAGGTGTGGTGGAACAAACGCATCGCCATACGTTCATAGCTACGTTGCTGGGAATACCCCATATTGTTTTTTGTATTAATAAAATGGACCTTGTAAATTATGATGAGGATAAATTTTATCAGATCAAAGAAGAAGTGGAAGCTTTTGCCTCTAAACTGGATATCCATGACGTAAGATTTATACCCATCAGTGCCCTGAAAGGAGATAATGTGGTTCACAAATCTGAAAATATGGAGTGGTATAGAGGCGAGACCCTGTTATACCTTTTGGAAACCATACATATTGGAAGTGATTATAACCACATCGATTGTCGGTTCCCCGTTCAATATGTTATCAGGCCACATTCAGATGAATATCATGACTACCGCGGATATGCCGGACGTGTTGCCGGCGGCGTATTTAAACCGGGCGATGAGGTGATGGTTCTGCCATCAGGTTTTACTTCAAAAATAAAGAACATTGACACTTTTGAAGGAACAATTTCTGAAGCTTATGCTCCTTTATCGGTCACCATCACCCTGGAAGATGAAATAGATATCAGCAGGGGTGACATGATTATTCGTTCAAACAATCAGCCCAAAATAGGTCAGGATATCGATCTTATGCTGTGCTGGTTTAACGAACGTAAATTGGTGCCCAATGGCAAATACGCCCTACGACATACCACTATGGAAGCCCGCTGTTTAGTAAAAAGCATTCTTTATAAAGTAGATATAAATACCCTGCATCGCAAAGAAGATGATAAGGAAGTTAATATGAATGATATTGCCCGTGTTAAAATAAGAACCACCAAACCGTTGTTTTATGACAGGTACAACAGAAATAGAAGTACCGGTAGTGTGATTCTTATTGATGAAGGCACGAATGAGACTGTCGCTGCTGGAATGATCGTATAACTATGAAGGAACAGGTTGAAAAAATAAAAAAGGAAATTGATACCTATAAAGCTGAAAGCCAGGAAAAACTGGAAGAATACAGGCTGCGGTTCATCAGCAAAAAAGGGAAATTATCTACTCTTTTCAATGAATTGAAAAATGTACCTTCTGAGGGTAAAAGAGAAATGGGACAGGTTTTGAATGAACTGAAAAATTCAGCCAAGGCTAAATTCCAACAATTGATTGAAAATTTGGAAGAAAAAGAAAATAGTTTCGGCACCTCCAGCATCGATCTCACGCTACCCTCCTCCTACTACACACTCGGCAGCGCCCACCCCATCACCTCGACAAGAAACCGGATTGTTTCAATATTTGAAAAATTGGGATTTAATGTGTCGGAAGGGCCTGAAATTGAAGATGATTGGCACAATTTTACCGCACTGAACTTCCCCCCCAATCATCCGGCAAGAGAAATGCAGGATACTTTTTTCATCGAAAAAGAACCTGATATCACATTGCGAACACACACCTCTTCGGTACAGGTACGTGTAATGGAAAACCAAAAGCCTCCCATCCGAACGCTTTCACCAGGCAGGGTATTCCGGAATGAAGCGATTTCGGCAAGGGCACATTGTGTCTTTCATCAGGTAGAAGGCCTTTATGTGGATAAGAACGTGAGCTTTGTAGACCTCAAGCAGACACTGTATTATTTCGCGCAGGAGATGTTTGGAAAAGACACTAAAATACGATACCGTCCTTCTTATTTCCCCTTCACAGAGCCAAGCGCAGAAATAGACATCTCCTGTAATATATGTAAAGGTGACGGCTGCAACATCTGTAAATATTCAGGATGGGTAGAGATCGCAGGATCAGGCATGGTCGATCCCAATGTACTGGCAAACTGCAACATTGATCCTGAAGAATATACCGGCTTCGCTTTTGGAATGGGAATAGAACGGATTACCATGCTCAAATATCAAATTAATGATCTCAGACTTTTTACAGAGAATGACATACGGTTCCTGAAACAATTCAGAACGGTAAGTAGTTAAGTCATTATTTTACGCATCGATTTGCATAAAACACATCTACAAAGACCTTCCCTACAACATGCAGAAAGGTAAATTTTAAAATTAATCACATGAAAAAATCAACCATCATCTCAGCCATATTTGTTATGGCTATCGCTTTATTGGGACTAGCCTGTTCCGATTCGAGCCCAAAGGCAATTAACGTCCTTGTTTTCTCTAAAACAGAAGGCTACAGGCATGAGTCTATCGAAACAGGAATAGAAGCCATAAAATCTATGGGGCTAGAAAAAGGATTTTCTGTCGAAACAACGGAAGACGCTTCCATGTTCAATAAAACTGATCTTCAAAAATACAATGTAGTGGTCTTCCTTTGTACAACAGGCGACATTTTTGATGAAGAACAGCAACTGGCATTTAAACGATATATTCAAGCAGGTGGTGGTTTCGTAGGCATCCATGCCGCAACAGATACAGAATATGATTGGCCGTGGTATAATAAACTCGTTGGTGCATATTTTAGCAGCCACCCCAATGATCCTAATGTGCGGGAAGCCGAAATTGACAGGATCAACAAAGATCACATCTCAACGGTCATGCTTCCGGACCGATGGAAAAGAACAGACGAATGGTATAATTTCAGAAATATTGTACCTCATATAAATGTATTGCTCAATCTGGATGAAACAAGCTATGAAGGGGGCACAAACGGGGAGAATCACCCCATTGCCTGGTATCACGAATTCGAAGGGGGAAAATCATGGTATACCGGAGGAGGCCATACCAAGGAATCATATACTGAACAGTTGTTCCTTGAACACCTGTGGGGAGGAATACAATATGCTGCAGGTGATCAACAGTCCATTGACTATACCCTTACAAGTGTGATACCTGAAGAGACCCGGTTTGTGAAAGAGGTATTGATAGAAGACCTGGCGGAACCCATGGAACTGGAAATACTGCCCAATGAAAATATCCTCTTTATTCAACGCGGTGGCGAAGTATTAGTGTACGACACAAAAAAAGACACGACACACTTAATTCACACATTTGATGTTTTCTCCGGGTTGGAGGATGGCCTTCTCGGCATAGCACTTGATCCTGAATTTAAAAACAATAAATGGTTATACGTTTTCTATTCTCACCCTACTGAAGATAAGCAACATATTTCACGTTTTACGATGCGGGATGACTTCCTGGGAATTGATGCCACTACTGAAAAGTTGTTGCTTGAAGTTCCCGTACAAAGAGAGGAATGTTGTCACTCCGCCGGATCTTTGGAATTTGGGCCTGATGGCAACCTTTTCATCGCCACAGGAGACAATACCAATCCACACAAATCCAATGGTTATTCACCTTCCGATGAAAGGGAAGGACGCGGGCCTTTTGATGCGCAAAAATCATCGGCCAATACGCAGGATCTCAGGGGTAAGGTGTTGCGTATAAAACCCGAAGCAGATGGTTCTTATTCAATCCCGGAAGGCAACCTCTTTCCCAAAGATGGTTCTGGTGGGCGTGCGGAAATTTATGTTATGGGATGTCGTAATCCTTATCGCATTTCCATTGATGCAAAAACCGCCGATTTATATTGGGGTGATGTAGGTCCTGATGCCTCCAACGATAACGACCAAAGAGGCCCCAGAGGACATGACGAGGTAAACCAGGCTAAGCAAGCTGGCTTTTTTGGCTGGCCCTATTTTATTGGCGACAATAAGCCTTATCATGATTACGATTTTGCCACAGAAGCACCCGGTGCTGCTTACGATCCGCAAAATCCCATCAATGAATCCCCTAATAACACCGGAGCAAAAAACCTGCCTCCGGCACAACCTGCTTTTATCTGGTACCCATATGCAGATTCTCCGGAATTTCCACAAGTGGGTAAAGGGGGACGTACTGCCATGGCAGGCCCTGTATTTCACCGCGATATGTATCCGGATAATGAAGCGCGGTATCCGGCATATTATGACGGTAAATTATTTATCTACGAATGGATGAGGGACTGGATTATGGCCGTAACCCTTGATGAAAACAGGAACTTTGTAAGCATGGAGCCCTTCATGCCCAATGAAAAATTCAGCCACCCGGAAGACATGGTTTTTGGGCCGAATGGCGACCTCTATATGCTCGAATATGGCACCCTTTGGTTTGCTGCGAGCCCGGATGCCCGTCTTGTACATCTCAAATACATTGCCGGTAACCGCACGCCCGTAGCAAAAATTAAGGCCAGCAACGTATATGGCCAGGCTCCACTTACTGTGGAGTTTGAAGGCAATGGTTCCTATGATTTTGATGAGGACATCCTTTCATATCAATGGCTATTTGAAGGAAATGAAAAATCAACAACCCCCAATCCAAGCTATACCTTTGAAAAATCAGGTATTTATCGTGTAAAACTGACTGTAAATGATGGAAATGGCGGATTGGGTGAGTCTACTATTCAGGTATACGTGGGCAACGAATTGCCAAAAGTAAGTTGGTCTGTTGAGGGAAACAGGTCTTTCTATAAAACAGGAGAAGAATTTAACTACTCACTTGTAGTAGAAGATGCCGAAGATGGCACATTGGGGAATGGTATTCATGCACAAGACGTGCAAGTTGGGATTGATTATCTGGAAACCGGTGCTGACATCAATGAAATTGCCATGGGACACGAGGCCTTACAAAAGCAATCAGCTTTTTCAAGAGGAAGAGCCCTGATTGCTGGCTCAGATTGTAAAGCCTGTCACCAGGAAAACATCAGGTCGGTTGGCCCCTCATACACTGAATTGGCAAAAAAATATAAACCTAACGACAAAACACTAAAAAACCTCACAGACAAAGTGATCAATGGTGGAGGAGGCGTTTGGGGTGAAACAGCGATGGCAGCTCATCCTCAACTTTCAAAAGAGGATGTGGGGCAAATGCTTCAATACATCCTTTCATTCACTGAAGAGCAGCAGCAAAAAGTGAATGTGGCAACTTCAGGCAAGTATATTTTTGACAAACATAAAGGCACGCAGGGATCCTATGTATTTAGTGCTTCCTACACGGACAAAGGCGGTGATATCGTTGGACCTCTAACCAGCGGTGAAGTATTGGTGCTTAAAGATCCGCTACTTCTAGCTACCAGCTACGATGAAATGACCGATGGCCAAAAAATGGAGCTCAAAGCTGGTGCTGCCCCAGGCATTGAACAGGATATGACGCTCATTTTGGCGAAGGATAAAACCGTAATTCGTTACAACCACATTGATTTTACGGGTGTAAATAAAATAATTTTAAATGCAGGACTTAATCACCAGTATTTTCAGGGAGGAAACGTAGCCCTTCATCTTGAAGGGCAGGATGGTCCACAAATAGGATCTGTAAAGTTGTCTACAGGGCCGGAACTTCCACAGCAAGACGCTATTGAAATTTCGATCGATTATACGACAATAGCCAAGGGCTTTCACGATTTATTCCTTGTTTTTACAAGTGAAGGTGGTCAGGTTTGCGCAGTGCAATCACTTGAGTTTATATTAGAGTAGTGAAAACAAACGTTTAAATCATACGTAAAAGAAAATGCTTTAAATCGAATAAGGAACAGAAAAAAACCCACAAGAAATGGACTATTCAAAAGGCCTTTTGAAATCATATATCATTCTGGTTGGTTTTTTTCTGACCTTAATTTCCTGTCAGCCTCAGGAACCTATGGATGAAATGCCATATATCATGTTCGATCCAATCATTATTAACCTCAATTTTCCAACCTATTCCAGCTTGCAGTTTGACGGAGGGTATTTAGAGATTGACGGTGGTATTCGGGGTATCATAATATACCGGGAATCAACAACTACTTACCATGCCTATGAAAGAAACTGCCCCTACCTGCCTAATGAAGCTTGTGCTACGGTAAATGTAGACTCTTCAGGCCTGTTTATGATTGATCCGTGTTGCAGCTCTACTTTTAATTTTCAAAATGGGCACCCGTTAGGGGGGCCTACATTCTTCCCCCTGAGAAGATACCGCACCTACCTACAATCTTCGGAGCTTACAATCACCGATGAAATATTAAATAATTAACTTCACCGATTTTAATACTACTAATTCAAACCTTTTTTGCATATTAGGCCTCTATAGTATAAAACCTTTACCGGATTGTGCAGATCAGTCTTAATAATTCTTATTAGTATTTTCTCCTTAATAAAGGGGTATGGCCAATTTTCATACCAATGGATTACTGATGTACCTTTAAAAGAGTATGGGAGTTTGCTTTCCACTCCGTGGGCAGGGGGGCTAAACGCTGTGCAGGTAAATACGATGGATATTAATTTGGATGGAGAAAACGACCTGGTTCTGTTTGAAAGAACATCCGGTGCAGTAAAAGTGTTTATCCATAAATCCGGCGCATATTACTTTGCCCCTGAATACCTGTCCTTTTTTCCGGAAGTGAGGGGATGGGTATTGCTTCGCGATTTCAATAATGATGGTAAAAAAGACCTTTTTACCAGTCATCCACTAGGCATTAAGGTTTATGTCAATACGTCCACGGGAACGAACCTGCAATGGAGACAATACAATGGCGGAAGCGAATTATTATCGACAGGCCTTTCCGGCCCGGTCAACATCAAGCTGGACGGAGACGACCTTCCTGTCATTGATGATTATGATCATGATGGCGACCTGGATATTCTGAACTTCGTGTATCTTTCCAATACCCTCGAATTTCACAAAAATATAAGCCAGGATCCTGATTCACTGGTTTTTGAGAAGATTTCAGACAAATGGGGAGACTTCGAAGAATGTAATTGTGGCGAATTTTCCTTTTCCGAACCCTGCCCACCTTCAGGAGGCCGAATAGATCACACCTCATCGAAGGCTTTGCTAATCCTTGATTTCGATGGTGACGGTGATAAAGAAATTGTTATTTCTGAAGAGGATTGCTCACAGGCTTTTATCCTCGATAATACCGGAAGTAACACAATGGCCGTTTTCAGGAATCCCTCTGACGTGTTTCCCGAAAGGGCCAACCCAGCCATTATGTTTACGTACCCTACAGTGTACTATGAAGACATCGATGGGGATGATAAAAAAGACCTACTTATCTCTCCCAACACGGTAAACAACGTGTCCCGTGCCATGAATTTTCGGTATTCTCTACGCTATTACAAGAATAACGGAACAAGCAACCAGCCTAAATTCAATCTGATACAAAAAAACTTTCTACAGGATCAAATGATTGATGTGGGTGAAAACTCAGCCCCGGCTTTTTTTGATCTTGATAACGATGGGGATCAGGATATGCTCATCGGTCGTTTTGGAGAGTATACCATTTATGGACGATCGGCATCCCTTTACCTGTATAAAAATACAGGGACAACATATGCCCCGGCTTTTGAACTCGTCACAGATGACTTTCTCGGGTTATCTGAGTATGGATTCTTTAACATCAAACCCCAGTTTGTAGATGTAAATGGCGATAAAAATATTGACCTGGCTTTTACCGCTAACCCCGTTAATAGTAACAGGCCAACGGTACATTATATTCTCAATAAAGCTTTTTGGGGATTTGATCCTCAAAATTTACAAGTAGAAAGTACTGAAGTTTCCCTGGAACTGGATGAAAATGCTTTTTTCTTTGATGTAAATAAAGATGGAAAAGCCGAAATCCTTATCGGAAAGCAGGCAGGCAATATTGAAGTTTACCTGAATAATGACTATCCAAAAGCCCGGTTTGAGAAAATTTCAGACCGTTTTTACGGTATTGACATTAATTATGAGCGGGCCTATCCGGCAATAGCAATCGGTGACCTCGATGGCAATGGGGCGTTAGATATGGTTACCGGCACACAAGGGGGGAAGCTTTTTATTTATGCAGATTTCGTAGAAACATTCGACAACCCCTTACCTGGCGAAGAGATTACTTTAACCACTGAAGGTAATATTATTATTGCACCACATGTTCATCCGGGATCGGTACTATACCCCACACTTGTCAATTTGTATAATGAAAACAAACCCATGCTGGCCATCGGATCGGGGCAGGGAGGCGTTTCACTCCTCAGAAATGATCAAGCTCAGGTACTGCCCGATGAAAGCAGCATTGAGATATACCCAAATCCCTACGGCCCTGCTTCAGCCAGTTTGCAATTCAATACTTCACGCAATATTAAATATGAACTTATTACACTACAGGGGCAAAAAATCACTCCTTTACTTAAAGCCCGCGTGGGTGAGACTGTAAGTATAAATACACGTGATCTGACATCAGGTATGTATATCCTTCGTGTTTACACCAGTACCCGTTCTATTAACACTAAAAAAATCGTTGTATTTAATTAGGGTTACTTCTCCCCTAAAAAACTCCATTAATTACGATTTGACAATTATACTATATTCTAATTATTTTTGACCACATGTTGAACCTTAAATTAAATAAACTGAAATGCGTTACTTAATTATTGGATATTTCGTTTTAACAATGTTAGCATGTTCAGAAGAGCAGACTGATTCCAGCGCCCTTCTGGGCAATTTTGATGGAGTACCTGCGGGGGCTTTCCGCGAACCCTATCCGGACAATCCAGACCTTGTGAGGGTGACCTTAAAAGATGGCCAGGGGAAAATAACAGCCCAGGGTGAATATTACAGGGGTCTCAGGCATGGCAACTGGACAGAGTATCATAACAACAGCCTGGTCAGTACAATTACAAACTATGAATTAGGCAAAAAAGAAGGCCTTGCCCTGATCATTGACCAGGCCGGCTATTTGTTGGAAAGGATATATTTTCATAATGATGTAAAACATGGAGAACATGTTGTTTATAATAGGTCGCGAATAAAAGAAGAACGTTTTTATCAAAACGACAAAATAGAAGGTACTGTAAAGGTTTATTATGACAATGGAAAAATAATGGAAGAGAGTCCATATGTCAATGGGCAACGTCACGGAATGTCCAGGTGGTATGATCAGGAGGGGAACATTTCTATTGAATATGAATATGATAATGGTACACTCATAAAAAATGAGTAAAAAATAAACCCTGAACTCTTTTTTTCGTATTAACCTATACACTTTGTCAGGACAGGGCGTTGAATAAGTGGTATATAGGTCGTTTTAAGGCCAGACAAGAGTCCTTAGTGGATGCAGGTACATTTTTTGATAAAACGATATTTTGGTTAATAATTAAACTACAAATTAAGAATGAAGCGATTTGGAACATTAATTGCCGCCGCCGTTTTGGGCAGCATGCTTACAATTGGAACATTTAATTTATTTGAAGAGAAACAACAAATTGTCAAGGTAGAACATCAGGACAGCACACCCGCCAGCAAAATAGCTTATTCAGTTGATGCCAATGGCGATGTTGTTCCGCTGGACTTTACACTTGCCGCTGAAAAGGTAACAAAAGCAGTTGTGCATATCCGTTCTACAACCATTAAATCAAGTCCTGCGCAAACACAAGACCCGTTCAGGGAATTCTTCAATCCGCATTTTAAGGGTAATCCCAGGCCCCAAACCGGCTCAGGATCAGGGGTAATCATAAATGAAACAGGTTATATTGTTACCAACAACCATGTTATTGAAGATGCAGATGATATTGAGGTGACCCTTCATGACAACCGATCCTACAAGGCAAAGGTAATAGGCACTGATCCTTTAAGTGACCTCGCATTAATTAAGATTGAAGAGAAAGGCTTGCCCAACCTGGTTTTTGCTGATTCTGACAAAATAAAGATCGGAGAATGGGTTCTTGCCGTGGGAAATCCCTTCAACCTGACATCCACCGTTACGGCAGGCATTATAAGTGCTAAAGCACGGTCTATTGGCATTATTTCACGTCCAAATGCCGAGGGTTACAATGAAGGAATTGAATCATTTATTCAGACGGATGCTGCCGTAAACCCCGGTAACAGTGGAGGTGCATTAGTAAATCTTGATGGTACACTTATTGGCATTAACACAGCTATTGCCAGCCCAACGGGATCATTTTCAGGCTATTCATTTGCAGTACCGGCGAACATAGCCAAAAGAGTCGTAGAAGACCTGATTGAATTTGGTGTAGTACAAAGGGGTTGGTTAGGTGTTCATATTTCAGATGTAGATGACAAACTGGCCAAGGAAAATGACCTGGATGTGCTACAGGGTGCCTATATCCTTAGCACGGTGGAGAACAGTGCTGCCAGTGAAGCCGGATTAAAAACCGGTGATGTGATTGTAAAAGTGGACGATATTACGATAAAAACCAATAGTGATGTGATCGGGTATATCAGTCAGCACCGACCAGGTGATAAAGTAACGGTTACAGTAAACCGCTTTGGCAAAGAACAGGAATTTGTTGTGACCCTTAAAAACAGTGAGGGAACGATGGAACTAATTGAAAAGAACGATGATCTCTTTACGCGACTGGGAGCCGATTTTGAAGAGGTGGATATTAAAACACTAAAACGTCTTGGGATTAGCCATGGTGTTAGGGTTAAATCGTTAAAAAATGGAATTCTTACCAAAGAAACATCGCTACGTGAGGGCTTTATCATAACACATATTGCAGGAGTAGAAATCAAAAGACCTGACGATATTGAAAAATCCTTATCAAATGCTAAAGGTGGTGTACTCATTGAAGGAAGATATGAAGAGTATAACAAAACAGAATATTATGCCCTGGGCATAAATTAAATATTAATAAAAAGGAAGGAGGTGTTGTTTGTGAAAAGGATATTTAAACGTGGGCAACGCGTGAAAAATAAAAAAACAGGAAAAGTGATGGAAGTCCTTAATTACATCAAACTTAAGAGCAAAATTATGGTGAGGTGTGCCTGGTATGACCTCGATGCAAAAGAAATGAGAATCAACACTTACGATGAAGACAAATTGCTAAAAGCATCCTGATTTTTTATCTTTGCAAAAACAATTTTTTAGCCTGGTTTTCCTTACTGGAAAGCCAGGCCTTAAATTTTACAATAATATGAATCCAAAAGAAGTAAGTGAATTGTTAAGGACTCGCCGGTCTATATTTCCAGGTAATTACACAGGTGAAAAAGTAGATGACGCAATCGTTGAGGAAATGTTGGAAAACGCCAACTGGGCTCCATCAAATAAACGAACCGAACCCTGGCGGTTCAAAGTTTTCACAGCGGCAGGCCTGACAACCCTGGCAGAATTCCAATCTAATCTTTACAAAGAACTGGCTGAGAAGAAAGGGACTTTTAATGAAAAGACCTACAACATGCTAAGTACAAAGCCACTGAAAGCATCTCACGTGATTGCGATCATGATGAAAAGGGATGAAAAGGAAAGTGTCCCGGAGGTAGAAGAAGTAGAGGCAGTAGCCATGGCCGTACAAAATATGTACCTCACAGCAACAGCCCATGGCATTGGCTGTTACTGGGGAAGTGGTGGCATTACCTACCTCGAAGAAGCAAAGCCGTTCTTTGGCCTGGGAAAAACAGATCAATTACTAGGCTTCCTTTTTATTGGACATCCTAAGGCAACTCCTGAAACGGGTAAAAGAAACCCCATTCAGGACAAAGTAGAATGGGTCAGAAGTTAACTCCTTTTGCCCTTTCCATAGTACTTATGAAATAAGGTGATTGTTTCTATTCCCTTTACAAAATTAAATACGCCATAGTGTTCGTTGGGGCTATGTATCGCATCTGAATCCAGGCCAAAACCCATGAGGACAGAATCGAGACCTAGTTCCTGACGAAACAAAGCCACAATGGGTATGCTTCCTCCCTCTCGGGTTGGGATGGCTGGTTTACCCCAGGCTTCCTCAAAGGCCGCAGATGCCGCCCTAAACGCTGTGGAGTTAATATTGGTGACTACCGGTTGACCGCCGTGGTGTTTTTTAACGGACACCTTTACAGTTGCAGGCGCTAATGAATGAAAATAGCGGGTAAACAATTCAGCAATTTCATCAGAATCCTGATTAGGCACCAATCGCATGGATATTTTAGCAAACGCTTTATCCGGAAGAACTGTTTTTGCCCCTTCACCAATATAACCGCTCCACATTCCATTGACATCGAGTGACGGCCTTATTCCTACACGTTCTATGGTTGAATAATCCTTTTCCCCATGTACAGCTTGCAGACCAAGCTCTTTCTTGTATTCATCAAGACTGAAAGGACGCTTCGCCAATTCACTGCGCTCCTGTTGACTCAAAACCACGACTTTATCATAAAAACCGGGGATGGTAATTTTACCGTCTTTATCTTTTAGCCGAGCCACCATTTCACAAAGAACATTCGCCGGGTTATCAACAGCTCCCCCATAGACACCACTGTGTAAGTCTTTATTGGGGCCTGATACTTCTACCTCAACATAAGCAATACCTCTAAGGCCGGTAGTTATTGAAGGATTGTCATTATCGATGATGGAAGTATCAGAAATCAGGATAATATCTGCCTTAAGTTTCTCCTTATTATCTTTCACAAAGATAGCCAGATTGTCAGAACCCACCTCTTCCTCCCCTTCGATCATGAATTTAATATTACACGACAAACTATCAGATTTCACCATCGTTTCAAGTGCTTTGATGTGCATGTATACCTGTCCTTTATCATCACAAGCCCCGCGTGCATAGATTTTACCATCTCTCACTTGAGGTTCAAAAGGAGGTGTGTGCCACAGTTCCAGTGGATCAGCCGGTTGAACATCATAGTGACCATAGACCAAAACTGTAGGCAGCGTAGGATCGACCAGCTTTTCACCATACACGATGGGATGACCGGGTGTCTGACAAACTTCAGCCTGATCCGCCCCTGCCTGCATCAAAGCCTCGCGGGCATATTCGGCGGCTTTGATCATATCAGCCTTGTGTTCACTTTTTGCACTAATAGAAGGTATTCTCAGCCAGTCAAAAAGCTCTTCAAGAAACCTTGTTTTATTTTCTTCAATGTAGCTGTTCATTGTAAATTGTTGATTTTACCAAAGGTAATCAGTAACC
>JAOUKJ010000423.1 GCA_029882675.1 Cyclobacteriaceae bacterium | reverse complement strand
TGATAAAAATGATGTACTGATCGATAAAGAGAAGTACTATAAAGGCTGGCCCAGGGAAAGCCTGGTAAAATACTATGATAAAGACCACTTGAAAATGAAGGAGATCATCCCTGTAGAATTCGGTGAAAAGGAGGGTAATTATTTTTATTTTTTTGAAAATGGCCGGGTTGCGGTTCGGGGTGAGTTTAGATGGGACAGGAAGGTGGGCGACTGGATGGAATATTATGAAACCGGGAGGCGAAAGAAAATAGTGCGCTATTCTAAAGATCCCTTTGGGGAGGAAAAACCTTTTGTATTGCGGGAGTGGGACGTAAAGGGAAAGGAAGTATATGACTATTTTAAAGCGCGGCGCTAAAATTAAAAGGCATCCATAAAATGACTAATCAGGGGGGTGCGATCAGCGATTATCTCCACAGCTATGATGTCGAAGCGGATATGGCCCGGCCAATTGTTTTGCTCTAAATAACTTTCTGCACCTTCGCGTATCTTATCAGCTTTTCGTTCACTAACAAAAGTTTCGGGATAACCAAATGAATTGTCACTGCGCGTTTTTACCTCTACAAAGGAAAGAATGTTATCCTTTTCAGCAATGATATCTATTTCAGCCCGCCCAAAACGATAATTCCGGGCTTTGATCACATAACCTCGTTTGATCAGATATTCACTGGCCATGCTTTCTCCATATATTCCTGTATCGAGGTGTTTTGCCATATTTTGATAAAGACGCTGTTTTTTTATAATTTTGCCGCTCCTTTAAAAACAAATTTAATGTTGAGTTCAGAAATAATGACCGACTTGTATCCCCTTAAATTTAAAACAATTTTTAAAGATAAAATATGGGGTGGAATGAAAATAAAAACCTTACTGGCCAAGGATTTCTCTCCCCTGCCCAATTGTGGAGAGACCTGGGAAATTTCAGGGGTTGAAGGGAATATTTCTGAAGTGGCTACAGGAGCACTGGCTGGTATGGGTCTGAAAGACCTGATTAATACATATAAAGGTGAGCTGCTGGGACAGCGTGTATATGAAGCCTATGGTGAAGAGTTTCCCCTGCTCATCAAATTCATTGATGCCAATGACGACCTTTCTGTTCAGGTGCATCCTGATGATATTCTGGCCGGGGAAAGACATCGTTCAAAGGGAAAAACAGAGATGTGGTATGTGCTCCAGGCTGACGAGGGAGCCTCATTGGTGTCCGGATTCAATCGGGAAGTTACCCAACAAGAGTATATGGAAAGGTTGAAGAATGGAAGCCTGATGGATATTCTCAATAAAGAGGAAGCCACTGAGGGTGATATGTACTTTATTCCGGCAGGCCGTGTACATACCATAGGAAAAGGCCTGCTTATTGCTGAAATCCAGCAAACTTCAGACCTTACCTACCGCATATATGACTTTGACCGAAAGGATGCGGAAGGGAAAACCCGGGAGTTGCATATCGAAGAGGCCCTGGAGGCCATTGATTATAAGGCTTACCCTGAGTATAAAACCAACTATAGAAAGGTAAAAAATGAAGCAGTCCGGGCCGTATCCTGCGCTTATTTTACAACGCAATACCTGGAAATGGATCAATGTGTGGTCAGAGATTTACGTAAAAATGATAGTTTTGTAATATATATCGGATTGGAAGGGAGGACTCAGGTGAAAAGTGCAGGAAAAAAGGAAATAATAAATGCCAGCGAATGTTTACTGGTGCCGGCCTGCCTGGCTGAGGTGGAACTGGTACCCGAAAAAAACAGCAGACTGCTTGAAACGTATATTCCATAAATAAAGGCGTGAATAGTCGTATAAATAATAACGTTGAATTCAGGAACCTGGGCCTGATTGATTATAAGGAAGGTTGGGACTATCAGACATCCCTCTTTGACAGTATTGTCGAGCTCAAGATTGCTAACCGTAGTCTCAGCCCCGAAGAACAGAAAGTAACACCAAATTATTTGCTTTTTTGTGAACACCCCCATGTATATACACTGGGTAAGTCAGGCGATCCGGCCAACCTCCTTGCCGATAGTGCAACTTTGGCAGCAAACCAGGCCACCTTCTATAAAATAAACAGGGGAGGCGATATTACTTACCATGGACCCGGACAGATTGTAGGCTACCCGATCATTGACCTGGAGAATTTCTTCACCGATATCCATAAATACATGCGCTTTATGGAAGAAGCAATCATACGCACTCTTTTAAATTACGACATTGCCGGTGAACGTGCTGAAGGACTCACCGGAGTATGGATTGAAGCAGGTACTCCGAAAGCACGGAAAATATGCGCCATGGGGGTGAAGACCAGCCGATGGGTGACCATGCATGGCTTTGCCCTGAATGTGAATACTGACCTCAATTATTTCAACAATATCGTGCCTTGCGGTATTAGCGATAAGGCAGTTACTTCCATTGAAAAAGAGCTGGGCCGAAAGGTGGATCCACAGGAAGTTGCTGAGCTCCTGAAGGGGCATTTTGGTGAAGTGTTTGGCATGGAGTTTCATTCCATGAGCCAATAACCGTTAGTGACAATCCATAAAATGAAATACGTAGGGTGGCCTCAGCTGCCAAATGCCTTTATCTAGCTTTTTCCGGTGCGGAATATAATCCGGATTCCAGGAAGTTAGTAAAAGTAAAGGGTAGACGCTGACTTTTGACCATAGGCACATTGTACTCCTGTCAACAAAATGTTTATAAAAGCTTCAAATTAAGATTCTTCAAATTAATCCGCCTTTGCAGGCATTTTGGCTTGCAATAGAAAGCTCATGAGTAAACCGGGTTTACGTTTTCTTTCTAAGGAATAAGGCGCGATAACAACGCGTGCCGGATAATTTTTTCCAAAAAGCTATGCATGCATAATAAAAATTTGTATATTGCTTTCTGATGGATGTGAATTAGCCACATAAGTATACTTAATTATTGGTACAGGATGTTGTTATTCTGTATCCCGGGCCCATGAAGAAAGAAGAGACGATAGATTTTAATATCCGGACAGCCTGGCTGACCATATCGCGGATGTATAACCAACAGGCGCAACAATTTGACACTACCATGAGCGAAGGGTATGTATTACTAAATATCGATTCAGAAACCGGCACACGGCCTACACAGTTGGCACCCCTGTTGGGTATGGAGTCAACAAGCCTGAGCAGGATACTCCGAAACCTGGAAAACAAAGGGCTGATAGAAAGAACACCTGATCCGGTAGATGGCCGGGCCGTGGTACTCAGTCTTTCTGCTGAGGGATTAAAATCTCAGGAAATGGTAAAGCAAACTGTACGTCATTTTAACAATTCCATACGGAGCCAGGTTAATGAAAAGGAACTATCTACCTTTTTCAAAGTCATCGCAAAGATTAATGACATCATCGAAACGAAAAACATTTTTGAAAACATAAGTTATGAGCAGGAACAGGTTAATTAAAAAAGTGGCCGTATTGGGTTCTGGCGTTATGGGCTCCCGTATAGCCTGCCATTTTGCCAATATAGGCGTGGAGACTTTACTCCTCGATATCGTACCCCGTGAGCTCAATGCGGAAGAAGAAAAAAAAGGACTGACCCTGAATGACAAGGCCGTAAGAAACCGGTTGGTAAATGGTGCATTGCAACAAGCCATTAAATCCAATCCTGCGCCCTTGTATCACAGGTCTTTTGCAGACCGGATCAGGACAGGTAATTTTGAAGATGACATGACGGATATCAAGGGTTGTGACTGGGTGATTGAAGTCGTCATTGAGGATCTCGGAATAAAGCAGCGGATTTTTGAAGAAGTGGAAAAACACCGCACTCCGGGCACATTGATCACTACCAATACTTCGGGCATTCCAATTCATCTCATGCTTAAGGGCAGGAGCGACGATTTTAAAAAGCATTTTTGTGGCACACACTTCTTCAACCCGCCGAGATACCTCAAACTTTTTGAGGTGATTCCTTCCCCGGAGACTGATCCATTGGTGGTTGATTTTCTGATGCATTATGGTGATCTTTTTCTGGGTAAGACGACGGTGCTT
>JAOUKJ010000422.1 GCA_029882675.1 Cyclobacteriaceae bacterium | reverse complement strand
GCCATGAGCAGGGTTTGGGTACGCTTTATCCTTCGGGAAAACTTGAGTGGGCTCACCCGGGATATGCGGTGACCTCAATTTTTGTTGACAGGAATGAGGTTTTCGTTGGTACAAGTTTTGGGACAATATACAGATATAGCAACAAGGCGTTCTCTCTGGTCAGTATACTACCACGATCGGTCGTCCGTGACATAAAGGTGTTTTCTAATGGAGATGTGGCCGTGGCAGGCAATAAAGGTTTATTTATAGTTCCGGATACCATAGCCATTACGCCTGTCGCAACGGATATCCGGTATACAAACACCTATTGTATTTATGAAAATCCTGATGGGGTATGGCTTGGTACGGAAGCAGGCCTGGCTGAAATTAAGGATGATGAAATTGCAAAGTGGGCCGTAGAAGGCCTTTCGATAGACAAACCTGTTTACAGTATTTTAAAAACAAGGGAGGGGCACCTGTGGTTTGGTACCAGTGATGGTGCATATTATTACGATGGTATTTCCCTGAAACATTTTAGTGAGAAAGATGGGCTATTCGGGACGGATGTGAGCAGAAATGGCCTGATTCAGACCAGTGATGGGAAAATTTGGATTGGAACAGACAAAGGCATTTCAATTTATGATCCCCAGGGTGATATATCATTAAAATCTATTTTCGATTTAAAGTTGTTGTATGCAGGCGGAGATGATTTTAGTTGTCTGTCAACGGATACAGCAATGCGGGTTCAACATCATAACAACGACCTTGAATTTAAATTCAGGGCTCTTTCGTTCTATGATGAGTCAAAGATCAATTATCGTTACCGGTTAGTTGGTTTTGATGATGAATGGAACTATGAAGAAAATCCTGAAGATAATAAGGTATTGTACCGCCACCTTCCTTACGGTTCCTTTTTTCAGTTTGAAGTACAGGCCAGACTGGAGGAAGGACCCTGGACAGCATCCGTCCTTTCTGGCCATGTGTTGATCAAGGCGCCTTATTATTTGCAGTGGTGGTTTATTGTGGCAGTGGCACTTTTCTTTGGTGCGATAGGTTATTTAATCCGGCGAGTGATTGGACAAGCAGCATATAGCAAAAGACTGGAGGGAGAGGTGTTTGAAAAAACAAAGGAGATCAGCCGTACTTACAAAACAATTCAAGAACAAAATATTGCGCTAAAGGAAAGTGAAAAAAGACTGGAAAATGATTTGGAACAGCGTAAACTTTATGAGGTGAAACTGGAGCAGTCAAACCTGGAGTTATCCACTTTTTTTTACAGGGCCTCTCATGACCTGAAGGGGCCGCTGTCAAGTTTCAGGGGCTTACTTTATTTATCGGAGAACAAGAACAATATCAACGATTTCGATCAATTCATGCGTCTTATGCGCAAGTCGCTTAATCATCTGGATAACATTTTGGACAATTTTATCACTGTAGGCTATATTAAGGAGAGCTCAATAAAATCCGAGCCCATTGATTTTGAAGAAACGATAAAAGTATTGCTGGACGAATTGAGTATTTTTAAGGCTATGAAAAAACTACAAATACATTATGAGGTTAATGTATTTGATACCTGTTATTTAGATTCCAGGCTTATAAAAGCCATTTTTCGCAACCTGATACACAACATCATTAAGTATCAGAAAGAAGGGGGATCCAATCTGGATATCACTATCCATAAATCGAAGCAGGGTTTAAATATTGTTTTTAGTGATACGGGAATTGGTATCCCTTCGGCTTACCACGAAAAAGTTTTTGAAATGTTTTTCAGGGCTTCTACATTGGAAAAAGGATCAGGACTGGGCCTATATATTGTGAAATCATCCGTAGAAAAGCTCGGAGGCACATTAATGATGGAGAGTGAGGAGGGGATAGGAACATCTTTTAAAATATTTTTTCCCAGGGAGGGCTTTCAGGAGAGAAAGACAAAGGGATTGTTTACAGTGCCATCCGGTGTTTAAGGATGGAATGTTAAATTATCCATATGTAACATAAAGTACAGACTAAGCCTTTGATCAGCCCTATCTTTGCCTAAAATAAATATCTGGTAACATTATAAAATAAAAAAAATATGGCGGTAGTAAATTTAACAACCGAAGAATTTAAGACGAAGGTATTTGACTATACCACTGAAAAAGAGTGGAACTTTAAAGGCGATAAGCCGGCTATCCTCGATTTTTATGCTGACTGGTGTGGTCCTTGTAAAATGCTTAGTCCAATTCTGGAAGAGCTGAGTGGTGAGTTTGGCGATAAGGTGGACTTCTATAAAATAGATACTGAGGCAGAACAGGAACTTTCTGCAGCCTTTGGAATCAGAAGCATACCCAGTATACTGTTTATCCCGCAAGGCGAGCAGCCAATGATGCAGCCCGGCTTGTTGCCGAAACACGTTCTCGAGCAGGTAATCCGGGAAAACCTACTGAAGGAAAAGGTAGAAGGCTAATCAAAAAGTAGGCTGAATAAAATTTCTCATCCCTCCTTTCTAATAAAAAAACCTAAATTAGCGTGTCTAAATAGCACGCAATGAGGGATATAATAAGACAGTGGGAGAAAGAAGCTCAAGCGCTTGAACCATCTACTTCTGAGAGGAAAGGTTTAAGAAAGCAGGTAATTGATTATACGGAAGGCTTTCTGGAGAACATCGGCACCGACAGGGCTTTTACGAAAGATCCCGAAAAGGGTAAGAATATTATCGCTGCCCAACTGGGAACTGAACGGCAGTCTATTGAAGAAATTGTTGAAAAGCTTGCTTCAGAGCTCGATGCAAGTGGCATTAACCCGGCATCAGGGGGGCATCTGGGGTATATTCCAGGAGGTGGCATTTATGCTTCTTCCCTGGCCGATTACTGGGCAGCTATTACCAATCGTTATGCGGGTGTTTTCTTTGCCAATCCAGGAGCAGTAAGACTTGAAAACAAACTGCTTCGTTGGATGGCTGATTTGGTGGGCTATCCCGAAGGGGCACACGGCAACCTCACTTCAGGCGGAAGTGTGGCAAATATGGTTTCGGTAATTATTGCGCGTGAAGCCTTTGGGCTAAAGGTACGAAAGATTCCGGATGCGGCCATTTACCTTACCAAGCAGGCGCATCACAGTATAGCCAAAGCAATAAAAGCAGCGGCATTAGAAGAGTGCCATATTCGTTATATAGCGATGGACGATCAGTACAGGATGGATCCATTAAGCCTTCGAATCGCTGTTGAAAAAGATGTTGAAGCGGGTATCAGACCGTTCCTGCTGGTAGGTTCAGCGGGAACTACGGATGTAGGAGCTATCGATCCATTAAATGACCTGGCAGATATTTCTGAAAAATATGGTATGTGGTTTCATATCGATGCCGCCTATGGCGGTTTCTTCATTTTATGTGATGAAAAAAAGGACACATTTAAGGGCATCGAACGATCAGATTCACTGGTGATCGACCCACATAAGGGCCTTTTTATTCCCTATGGTTTGGGGGCCTGTCTGGTCCGGAAGGCCGATAACATGAAAAAGGCCTTTTCCTTTCAGGCAACTTATCTACAAGATATTGCTGCACATCAGGAAGAAATCAATCCCATGGATGTATCTCCTGAGATGACTAAGCACTTTAGAGGGCTGCGTTTGTGGCTGCCCTTAATGCTTTATGGCATTGGGCCCTTTAAAGCTTGCCTGGAAGAAAAGCTCTTGCTCGCCAGGTATTTTTATTTCAAAATAAAAAAAACAGCTGGTTTTGAAGTTGCCGAACATCCTCCGGAGCTTTCGGTCGTTACCTTCAGATATGTGCCTGATCATGGAGATGCCAGCACTTTTAATAAAGCAATGCTTGATTACGTGCATGAAGATGGCCGCGTTTTTTTCTCCTCCACCAGCATCAATGGTAACTTCACTTTACGACTGGCTATTCTTTCCTTTAGAACACACCTTAAAACGATAGATCTGGCAGTGGAAGTGATAGAAAATGCGGTATTTGAATTGAATAAAAAGCAGTAAATATTTATTTATTGTACTTATTATTTTTTTTTCTTAAATAAT
>JAOUKJ010000421.1 GCA_029882675.1 Cyclobacteriaceae bacterium | reverse complement strand
ATTTATTTCCCCGGAGACCGGTCGTGGTTTGGGTATTTCCTTTTGCTTTTTCTCCTGAATATTCTCCTTTACTTCTTCCAGTTTACGCCTTACCTTTTTCGTTTCTGCTTTATGGGCTTTACTTTCTCGAATATGACGAATAGTCTTTTCTATTTGCCTGTTCGAATCTTTCAGCATCTGATCAGCCTCCTGTACGGCCTTGTCGAGAATCTTCTTTTTGTCGGCATCCAGTTTTTCAGCCAAATGCGTATATTTACTTTTAACCAGTTCAAGCTCTTTTTCAAGTTCCTTTACCTTTTTTTCCCTTTTGGCTATCCGTGCTTGTTGCCGCTCCAGTTTACTGAGCATCTTTTCAAAATTGGCATAGTCAGCCCCCACTAGGGCGGCAGCTTCATCAATCAACTGATGTGGCAATCCTATTTTTCGGGCTATTTCAAAGGCATAGCTGCTCCCCGGCTTCCCGATATCCAATAGATAAAGGGGCTGCATATGGTCCGGATCATAGCGCATTGAAGCATTGACAACACCCTCATTGTTGTTGGCAAACTCTTTAATATTGTAATAATGCGTGGTTATCACGGCTTTCGTCCCTTTCTCCAGCAACCACTTTAATATTACTTCTGCAATGGCACCGCCAATGACCGGCTCAGTGCCACTCCCAAACTCATCGATAAGTATCAGTGAATGGCCATTGGCCCTTTTCAGGAAGCTCTTCAGGTTTAGCAGGTGTGAACTGTAAGTACTCAGGTCACTTTCGATCGACTGATCATCGCCTATATCCACCATCATCCGATCAAATACGCCCAGCACCGATCCTTCGCCAACAGGCACTGGGATGCCACTTTGAAACATCATCTGCAGCAATCCGGTAGCTTTGAGTGCAACGGATTTTCCGCCGGCATTCGGTCCCGAAATGATCAGCATTCGCTCATTTTCGTTCAAACCAAGTGAAAAAGGGATTGTTTCTTTTCCTTCTTTTTTATTGGAGCCCAACAATAAGGGATGATAGGCCGTCACAATATTTATTTCACTTTGGTGCCGGTATTCGGGAACGATGAAGTCATTTCCCAATGCGTATAAAGCACGTGCATGTACGGCATCAAGTTTTATCACAAAAGGGGGTAGCTTTTTTATTGCCCCGATCTCATCGTGCATTTGCGCAGTAAGCCCGCGGAGTATCCGGTTAATTTCCCTTCGTTCAGCATACTCGTTTTCTACGATACCATTGCTTATTTCAATGACCTCAGCAGGTTCAATAAAGACAGTTTGGCCTGTAGCAGAGGCATCCTGAACATACCCCTTCAATTTTCTTTTATGCTCAGCAAACACCGGTATAACCATTCGCCCATTTTTTATACTGATACCCGCTCCTTCTGGCACCCAGTTGTTTTTCTGTGCATCCCGGAAAAGCCCACTGGCCTTTGATCTCAATTTATTGTCCAGCACCCCCTTTTTCTTTCGTATTTCGGCGAGTTCCCTGCTGGCACTATCTAATACCAGTCCATCGGCCCCAATAACATGGTCTATGGATTTTATCAGCGAAGTGCTTATTTCCACATTGCCTGCCAGTTGGCATAATTCCGGAAAATCGTCTCCGTTTACGCTGAGAAAATCAGCCCAGGCAAGTGAAAAAGAAAACCAGGAACGCAAGACACAAAAGCCTTCTTCCGAAAGTATATTTCCCGGTATGGCTATTAATTTTATATACGGATCGGCATCATCGAGCAGTGGAAACTCCGGACACTTGCCCGTTGCGTACACATCAAGTACCTCTTTCGTCCCGCGGAGCCAACGCTCAAGCACTCCCACATCACTGACAGGTCTCAAACCAACAAGTAAATTCCTTCCGCCGTCTGTTCTTGCCAGTGCTGAAAGTTCCCGGAGCACTTCGTCATACCCCAGCTTTTTCTCCAGCCCACTGCTTAGTTCCATCAATTATCCGGTTGATCCATGGGTTCAATTTCATCCGTTGACAACCGCTGCTGCCGTACCGTCAGACTGTCTATCATCATATTAAACACTTCCTCGATCAATCGGGGATTTGACAGGTAGTACGAAATGTTAGCCTGGTAAACTGAGTCTGTGATCTGGTTCCTTTCGAGAATTTTTTCATGAAAAAAGGGGTATATCTCAGTGGCTGAGAAGTCCCTTTTTCCCCCTGATGCAATTTTGGCCTCTGCCAAATAAATATCCAGCAACACCTCTGCCATCTGCTCCCGGGACATTACATTATCAGGTAATGTATAATTTACGCAACCAATCAATAATACAAGGGCCAATGCCCAATATACTGCCTTCATATTTTTTTGTTTAAAAGAATTCACAATACCAAAATTTCAAGTCTATTCGCCACCTTCCACAACTTACGTAAAACAACGCAGTTCAATGCACATTAATGACGGGCTTTCTAATATCCGTTCATCTATTTTTGCTAATTTCTATTAACAACAATATACCTTCGGGAAATTACTAAAATTTACCCTATTTTTGAACCTGCAAAATACATGCCGTGAAAGAACTTGTAAATAAACTGCGAAAATACGAAATCCGAATCAGAAAGGCTATTAATAGTCAGATGCAAGGTGACTTTCATTCCATTTTTAAAGGATCGGGCCTTGAATTTGACGATGTTAGGGCTTATCAATATGGGGATGATGTACGTACAATCGACTGGAATGTATCAGCAAAAGGGCATGGCACCTTCGTTAAAACTTTTAAAGAAGAAAAAGAGCAGACGATATTTTTCATTCTGGACGTTAGTGGTTCACAGGAAATCGGAAGCAAAGGTGCTCAAAAGATGGACATTGGAAAAGAAATCTGTGGCGTACTCTCCCTGGCTGCTGCCAAAGAGTCGAGCCAGGTGGGACTGATCTGTTTTTCTGATCAAAAAGAAAAATACATAAAACCCACTAAAGGGGTAAAACAAGCCTATGAAATCATCCGTTCGCTGGAACAGCTAAAACCCACTTCACTGGGCACCAACCTGAATAAAGCCATCCTCTATACACTCAACATCATAAAAAGGCGAAGTGTGATTATTTTCATTTCTGATTTTATCGATGAAGATTATTTCCATAACCTGAAAGGCCTGGCCAGGAAACACGATCTGGTGATGATCCGGATCACCGATAAACGGGAAACGCACCTGCCCCGTCTGGGCATTGTTCCCGTCTATGATAAAGAAAGCCGGCGAACACTCTATATCAACAGTTCTTTCGGCGATTTCAGAAAAAAAGTAACAGGTTTTGCACAGGAAAATTTTGAACGACTGGAGAACTTCAGCAAGAAGAACCAGATCAATTTTGTATCCATCGATACCATGGAAGATTATGTTCCTAAACTGCTGCGGTTATTTAAAATAAGAAACAAGACGGTAAAAAGTGTATAAAACAGTCCTTTCCCTTATCATTATGCTCATTTTCCTGAGACCGGCCCTTGCTCAGGAGGTGGAAGTTGATGGTCATTTTATTGAAGACAGTGTAAAAGTGGGTATGCGAACAGCCTATTCCCTGACCGTAAGGCATCAGCGCACTACAGATATCCTCCTGCCCGATTCTTCGTACAATTTCACCCCTTTTGAATATGACGGCAAGCAGTGGTTTAAGACAAAGACTACAAATGACACCAGTCTTGATTCAGTCGTGTATTACCTGAAAACCTTTGAAGTGGACAGTGTACAACACCTGGAGCTGGCCTTTTATAAAACATTCCTTGGGGATAGTATTTTGATAAAGACTGCACCTGATTCTATTGCGTTACTACACACTGTAACCTCGCTACCCGATTCTATAACCCAGGTATTTCTTCGTGAAACGACGGATTATTACCGCATTAAAAAGCACTTTAATTATCCCTATTTTATAACAGGGGGGCTTTTCCTACTTATGATTGGCCTGGCGCTCTGGTTGTTATTCGGAAAAAAAACCCAACGGTGGTTTTATTTGCGCAAGCTTGAAAAAGAATATGCCAGGTTTATCAATCAATATGATCAGCTCACAGCCAACATC
>JAOUKJ010000420.1 GCA_029882675.1 Cyclobacteriaceae bacterium | reverse complement strand
TATGCTGCCTCTTTTGAGCCAGCCTCCACTCTAAACTGAGTGCCCGTGGGAAGTTGTTTTATCAATCGGTACCGGCCCTGATCTTCATACGCTGTCTCAAACTCTGTATTTTCCCCTGTCAAAAAACGCACATAACCATCCACTACCGCCCCATTACAGGGACTCGCCCCTTCCCATAGCATTTCAAATCCATACTTAACAAAATCAGCGAAGTCCGCATACTGAATCCAGGTAAATCCCTGGTTTCCCCATGATTTTCCCCAGCTATTCACCACCTGGAAAGCTCCGCCGTATTTGCTGTCATCGTAGGCAATCACACACAGGGCATGTCCCCCTCCATTGGCATCTGCCTTTTCCTTGGGTGACCAAAAGGACTCCGCCTGTACAAAGGAAGCCGGGCAAGCCATCCCCACCACAACGGGACTAAAATTGCGCAAGGCCAACTTGACTGCGTGTACCTTAACATCTGCCGCATCATAGCTATTAAACAAACGGACATATCCCGTTATCTTGTTTTCTGTTGATTTTTTTGTGATGTCCTCCGACACATTATCAGCACATACATCTTTAAAGTCAGCGAAACGGGGCACACCATCCTTTTTAAAAGACTCCATCATATCAATCATACTCACGGGCCCGGCACACTGGGGATCATCTTTTTCCTGCAACTGAAAATAATTAAAGAAGGGAGAAAATTCACCCTGATCACGAAGGGAACCGTCTTCCCAACCACAATGTTGTGCTTCCAATACGGAGGCCGCATACCATATAGTAGCCCAGGAGGCTGCCATATTAAACGGCCCCTGATTAATGACTCTGGGGACGAATTTTTTCAGATTTACATTTTCAGGAAGATCGGCATAGTTAAGTTCACCGAAATTAAGTTTGAGGGGAAGCGCATTATACCTGCTATCTTCCCAAACTACTCCCCTGAGATTGCGCACGCTCTCCTGTGCCGACAATTCGGAAACAATAGCCAGTGCATAGACAAGGCATCCAAGTTTAATCCAGGCGGTCAAATCAAACTTCCTAATCATTTAGCCACAAAGATAAAATCACTTCCGGGCTCATCTCCGGGGAAGTCTCCAAACTTGGGCTCAGGGCTGATCCTTTCAACAAAGTTCACGATCTCTCCCAAAGTAAGTATTTTATCTCTTCCACCATATGAGCGCAGGGCATCTATAAAATGACGCGCAAACGGTGAGTGCTCACCGGGTCGTCCGTCGGGCACATATTGTTTGCCACCGGAAGTGAGGTATTTACGGGTCTTAAACCGAAGTTTGCGTTCTATATAATCAGAAGTTTCAATTTCACCGTACATATCCGCTCCCCGATGCCCGGCCTGGGCAATGGCCTGATCAAAAGTACCCCCAAAACACACATCCATTGCCAGGAATATATGATTTGATGGAATGTTACTCACGTAGGTACGTAAGGTTGAGTGAGAAATATAGCTTTCTTTGGCCGGATCAATTTTTTTAGAATTTTTACCAACCACATAACCTTCTGTAAATACTTCGTCAAATTGACCATGACCTGCAATAAAGATAAACAGCTGGTCGTCTTTCATGAAGTTTTTACTGCCATACTCCCGTATTTTTGTGAGCATCTCGCTGGTGGTCAGGTTAAGGTTAAGGTCTACCTCAAAACCATAACTTTCCGTTAACTCTGTGGCAATTGTTTGGGCATCAAACACCGGGTTGGTCAGGTTGTCCCACTCATCATATTGGTCTGTACCGATGATCAAGGCATAATCCCGACGACCTGCTGCCAATATCACGGGTGCATCAACATTTATTGTACGGAACTCCAGGGCGGCCTCACCTGCTTCATTCTCTACGAGTAAACGAATTTCATGTGTCCCATTCTGTAGGTCGAGTTCCCGCTTGATCACCTGATCATAATCATCTGCCTTGGCCGCGGCCACACCCAGGCCCCGTTCCGATGCCAGTGGCTCGCCATCAATATAAATAGTCACCTCAGATACCTCCGTGGAAGATTTGACGCCTACTTCCAGGTTTACCTTTTTCGCATCAAAGGTGGCTCCCTGTTCGGCAGGTGTAATCCACGTCAGAACAGGGGCAAACTCTCCGGAATTTTCACTGCTATATGAAACGGTGACCGGATTGCTCTTTCCGCTTACTACCTTCTCCTGTGAATAGCCCAAAGCGCATATCAGTAGCAGAGGCACTGAAAGCATTAATGCTGATTTCTTCATCTCACTTTGTGGTTTTATTATCAGTTACATTATCTCAAAACAATTCTATGATAACCCGACTTTTCGCCTGTTGAAAGCCTGATTAAATACATTCCACCTGCCAATCTTGATCCGTGATCGTCCCTTCCATCCCATTCCACCTGCTGCATACCCGAACGGTAGCTGCCCGTATATATGGTTTTCACTTTTGTACCGGTAGCGTTATAAACTTCAACATTAATCGTACCCTGTTGCAGTTGATCAGGCAGTGCATAAGTAATGGATACCTTATCATTAAACGGGTTTGGATAGGCCTGTAAAACTACCGGAGCATCAGGCAACAGGTTTTCTCTGACAAACCTGTTATTACCAAACAACACCTTAAAGCGGTTAGTTGCAGATTTCCTGAACGTGTATGTATTGCTCACACGCATGTCCACAGTTTTATTGGCCTCTAAATCCCATAACACTAATTCCTTGTCATTAGTGCCGAAATAGCTATTTTCCCATGTAATGGATATATGCTCATCCTCCGTATTAGATAATACGGAAAATTCCCAGATATGGTGTCCCGAAGTAGGAACAATATCTTTAGACAAGGCATAGCCCATCACATTTGTTTCATGTTCAACGTCCAGGTACTTTATAAACCGGGGCAGGTTTACGTCGTCATAATCGTCGTATGCATACATCGCTTCAGGGTGCATTCCAATACCTGACAAACGGTTGGCTATTTTACCATCTGTCAATTGAAGGGTCAGTTCCCAATGGTTCTGATCCAAAGGATTTTTGACCGGAATCACCTCGTCCTCTTCCCTTCCACCGATCAATGTTTTATCCGGGGATATATTTAGATTAAAAGCACTTGAAGCGAGTACAAATCCACCCTGATAGGCATCTAGAATGGTCGCCGGTGCATAACCCGTACCCACAAAAACCTTCAAATCTAATCCCGTAAGACCATTTTGCTCCAGTATTTTAGACCAAGAGATTTTAAAAGGATAAGGATTGCCTATCTGGTTCCAGCCGGCGCTTAACGACATCACATAAGGACTTCCTGAATTTACTGCCGCATAAGACCCGGCCCCGGTGCTGATATCCACATTTTCTTTGGAAATAAACCAGTACCCTTTACCGAGTTCGATATTACCCCCAGTACTGATTTCCTTGGTATTTCCACCGCTGTAATGGAACAACCGCCACTCAGAGGGATTGGCCGCATCGTATACAGGCAAATCTTTAAATACTTCTTTTACTGATTTTGATGTCAGGCTAAGAGGTACGGCTATAATGCGGTAATTAGAGACATTGGTTCCTCCCGAATTATAGGGAATCGTTTCATTGGTCACTTTTACAGCAACACTGTAGGGTCCGAAAGTGGCCTGGCCCTGGGCGTTATTAAACGCCTGTATTTTATATTCCAGACCCAGTGTACCCAACGATGTTGATGGTATAGTGAAAGTATAATTACCTGAACCGTCGGGCAACATATTTTCTGTAGTATATGCAGCACCACTCTCCACTGCACGGTAATCCATAGTTACAGATTTAACACCGGTTTCAGCATCTTCAATGGTCACGTCAACGAGTATATCGGTACCGGTCTCCACCAATGTTGGTGTATTGTTTGCAGACAACACCGGAGGTGTATTGTCTATTTGTAAGGTCGTAGCCGTTGCTGTCAAAGGAGTGGCATTGTAGTTTACCGTCTCCGGAGAAGCAGCGTCTCCCTGATAAGCATACACCGCATATTGATAAGTGGTATTGTCCTGGAGGCCGGTATCCGAACCACCCCAGGCATCACCTGAATA
>JAOUKJ010000419.1 GCA_029882675.1 Cyclobacteriaceae bacterium | reverse complement strand
TTTTACGCGTGATGATATTGCCAATTATATTGCGGAGTTAAAACTTACGCCCCAAAAGACATTTTTTGAGCCTTGTAGCAATCTAGATATCATCCGAAGGGTTTTACGCAATTTGGTCAATGCCTATGGCAAAGCAGGGGAACAATTAAAGAAGGAGGAGGTGATGGAGTTGATGGAGATTATCAATGAACCATAAAATATTTTCATAGTATTTTATTGACAGGGGGATAATTCACCCTTTTTAGCTAATTTTTGGGTTTATATATATTACTTTAAATCCGCATGCGTATTGTAGGTGTTACTACCTATTTATTAATAGATAAATAGGTAGGTTATGTTTTATAAGCACCAGGCAACTATAAAACATCTAGTCTTTCTTACCCTTATTTATATTTAACCAAACCCAATGTCTGGATTGAAAAGTAAATACTGGCCGCTTGTTGAAATATAATACACGTACTTTGTTTAAATCTTTTATAAAGTACTTAATCCAAACGTAAGTTAGAAGGACTGCAACAATGCCCCCAAGTTTGTTGTATTCCCATGACTGTTGAAAGTCAAAGTGAATGAGATGCATTACACTTTTTGTAATATTTTTCGAATAATACTCTTTTACATTTGCCAATTCAAAAAGGCTTATGCTCGTGCCTTTATCAAAAAAATCTGCAGGGAAAAGAAGGAGTATAATAGGGATGATAATGTACATCCCTATTTTAAATATTCTCCAGTATTTAAGAGCTATTGCCTTATAATTCGGGATCATATTCACTTCCATCGGCTGGCTTAAGGTCACCGGTAATTATTCTTATCAAATCAACGAGGGACCAAATGCCACATCCACCTAGTGTAATCAATTGTAGTATCCCTATTGTCGTATATCCTAAATAAAACCTATGAATTCCCATAGCGCCAACAAAGATGGCCAGTAATAATGCGACTAGTTGGCTTTTGCTTCCTTCTGCGTCTTCTGCAAGGTCTTTTTTATAGGCTTTTTCTAGTTTATTTACTTCTCGGGCAATTTTTAATGTTTGTTTTGCTGCCTGAAATTTGCTAATTTCTTTACTCTTATTCGTATTTATAGACAAATTTTCAGATTTCGTTAAGATCAATTTTTCTATTGCCTTCTTGCTCTCTGATGAATTTTCTAACCCAACAAATTTGTCTGTTGTTGCCACTAAAGGTATTTCTTGTTTTTTAGTGACTAGATCCGAAGGTAATTCATTAATTATTTCTTCCTGTAGATTGTCCTCCTTCTTGTCATTCAACCCTGCTAAATTTTCATTAACTGATGGTTGCTCCTTTACATTATATGGTGCAGGTGGTGCAGCCTTAAACATATAATATTTTTTGGGGGCTGAACATGACGCCACCAGGATAATGGCGATGATCATTAAAAAGTAATTAATAGAGCTTTTCATAGTGATTTAGTTAGTAATTAGTTGGTGATAATAATTTAGATATTATTATATCAGCAATATAATAAATAGATCAATAAATGTAAGTAATTATCTCTTTTTAAATTAATTCATTGGTATATTTTGTCAAAGTACAGATATAAAGTATTGTTTTTACAATTACTCAACAAACCACAATATAGTGTCTTGTCTAAAACAAACGCATTTCCCTGTAAATATAATCTCCAATCGTTATTTTTGCACATGCAAAAAAATAACCTGATCCTCCGCACCTTAGCCGGAGAGCAAACAGAACGTACACCCGTATGGCTTATGCGCCAGGCTGGCCGTATTTTACCTGAATACCGTGCAGTGAGAAATTCAGTGAGCGGCTTTAAGGAATTGGTAGAAACCCCGGAACTGGCCGCAGAAGTAACAATACAGCCGGTGGATATCCTCGATGTAGATGCCGCCATCATTTTCTCTGATATCCTGGTGGTGCCCGAAGCTATGGGCCTGACCTATGAAATGATTGAGAAGAAGGGGCCTTTTTTCCCGAAAACAATAAAATCGCTACAGGATATAGAAGGGATAAATGTTATACAGGGGGATGAGCTGGATTATGTTTACCAGGCCATCAAGCTTGTGCGTGCAGAACTCAATGACCGGGTGCCGCTCATTGGTTTTGCCGGGGCACCCTGGACCATATATTGCTATATGACCGAGGGACAGGGAAGTAAGACATTTTCTATTGCCCGTCGTATGTTATACCAGCAGCCTGAGCTGGCGCGTACTCTGCTCGACAAGATTACGGAAAGCACCATCCATTACCTCCGTCGACAGGTGGAGGCCGGAGCGCAAATACTACAAATATTTGATTCCTGGGCAGGAATTCTCGGGCCCGATCAATACCGGGAATTTAGTATGCACTATATCTCAAGAATATGTGAGGCCATCACAGAAGTGCCTGTTATCGTTTTTGCGAAAGGGGCTTATTTTGTACGTGCGGAAATGGCCGGATTAAACTGTGCGGCCCTGGGTATGGATTGGAACATGGACATCAGCGAGACCCGACAATTGGTGGGTAATGAAAAAGTACTTCAGGGCAATATGGATCCTTGCATGCTTTATGGAGAGAAGGTTGACATAAAAGCAGGGGTAGGAAATATGTTGAGGCAGTTTGGCCCTGACAAGCACATTGCTAATCTGGGGCATGGCCTTTATCCCGATACAGATGCTGATAAGGTGAAGTATTTTATTGAGCAGGTAAAAGAACAAAGTTTGAAAAAATAATTCTTAACATTCCCTGAACTTTTCTGCATGCTTGTTGTTTTATTTATGGCTAGATGATAGGTTTATTTTAAGTTTAGGTGAAAAAACCGGGGTACTTTACCCCGGTTTTTTTTATTCATTTCTAAGGGATTTTACCGGATTGATGATGGCGGCCTTTACAGATTGGAAGCTGACGGTTGCCCAGGCAATGCAAAAGGTGATGAGACCGGCCCATAAAATTGCGAGCGGATCGAAGCTTACTCTGTAGGCAAAATTTTCCAACCATTTTTCCATGCTATACCAGCTTAAAGGGGCTGCTATGATTAGCGCTATCAATACAAGTTTTGAAAAGTCCTTATTAAGTAGCAGTATAATATTTGAAGAACTGGCACCCATCACTTTCCGGACGCCGATTTCTTTTATCCGCAATCCTGCCGTATAAGCGGATAAACCAAAAAGGCCAATGCAGGCGATTAGAATCGCCAGAATGGAAAAGCTGGTCAGTTTTTTCCCGGATCCCATTTCCGCTTGATAAAATGTATTGAGTTCATCATTAAGGAATGTGAATTTAAAGGGTTCTTCCGGTACGAGTAATTCCCATTTTTGTTTTATGGTTTCCACTGTATTGGCCACTTCACCTTCTACTTTCACCGAAATAAAGGCTGAGGCTAGCCCTCCTCCTCCGGCCATTGACTCATTATTGAGCAATACGAATGGACTAATCTCAGATTTTAGCGACATGTAGTGAAAATTTTTGACTACCCCAATGATTTTATATTTTCGTGTTTCCGGAGGGTTGCCAGCCAGGTTTGACAGTTCCATGCCGATGGGATTGTCTGTATCCAGTAGACTGGCCGCCTGTTCATTGATAATGATGGTTAGTGAGTCATTTCTGTTTTCGGAAAAACCTTCACCACTGATGATTTCTAGATTCATGGTTTTTGAAAACTCATCATCAATAACCATCGCATTTGTTGTGAGGGGTTCATTAGCTCCCTGAGGTATAAACTGTATGCCAAAATACTGGCCGGTGGGTATTGAACCGGAACCGCCTGCACTTTTAACGGACTGAATATTTTTAATCTCCTTTATAAATGCTTCTTGTTGTGTCTCCAGTACATTTGCCCGCTCGATGATCAGTATGTTTTCCCTGTCAAAACCTAGATTTTTTTGATTTACGAAGTCCAATTGTTGCTTTATAATGAGCGTGCCTACTATGAGTGAGATGGAAATAGTGAATTGTACAATTACCAGCCCGTTTCTCAACCAGTTACCCGATTTGCCACTTCTGGCGCCTCCCTTTAATACTGATACGGTATTGAAAGAAGATAAAAAAAAGGCAGGGT
>JAOUKJ010000418.1 GCA_029882675.1 Cyclobacteriaceae bacterium | reverse complement strand
CCAATGCTTTTCTGCCTGTGAGTGTGACGGGTAAAGCCTGTGCCCTGGATTGCGATCATTGCGATTCAAGGATACTTGATCCAATGATTCCTCTTGATCCAAAAAAAGGACTTTTTGACCTTGCCCAAACATTGCATAAGGCCGGGACTGAAGCACTGCTTGTGAGTGGAGGTTCCAAAAAGGACGGTATGGTGCCATTGATGAAGCATATGGATGACCTGGCCCGGATAAAACAGGAACTGGGGATGAAGATTATTGCGCATACCGGACTGGTAGATGAAGAAATGGCGGTGGGCCTTAAGAATGCCGGAGTTGACGGTGTGGCACTGGATATTATCGGGGCCAATGACACCATCAGGGATGTGTATCATCTCGATTGTACTATTGATGACTATGATATGTCGTTGAAAGTGTTGACCGATCATGGACTGAGTATCAGGCCACATATTATTCTGGGACTCCATTACGGAAAGTTTCTGGGAGAATATACTGCGCTTGATATGATAAAAAAGTACCCGGTGCACGCTTTGGTCATTGTTATTCTAACGCCTTTGCATGATACACCAATGCGTGGGGTATCCCCACCGGATACCAGACTGGTAGAGAAATTCTTTCAGGATGCCCGGATCGCTATGCCCGATAGCAAAATTATGGTGGGCTGTGCACGGCCGGCAGGAGAATATAAGAAAATCGTAGATATAGCCGCTATTGATGCCGGACTAAATGGTATTGCCTACCCCGCTGAAGGTGTAGTCGAATATGCCACGAGTAAGGGATTAAAAGCATGTTTTTTTGAAAACTCATGTTCATGCGGTGTTGATTGATTAAATGTATAATGGGAGAAGGTAAGAAATATTGGAGGTATATTGAGGAAGATGGCGTGACAGCATCTTATGGATTGGCCACGGATGAATTCCTGATGTCGTATGGTCTCACAGATGATGCAAAATACCCCGTAAGCCTTAAATTATATACTTACCGTGATCATTGTGCGCTGGCCGGACGTTTTCAGGATATCAGGGCTGAAATTGATACAGCGAATTGTGAAGAAGCAGGTATTGGCTATAGCCGCAGGCTTACCGGTGGAGGCGCCATTATTATGGGAAAAGACCAATTGGGTATTTGTCTGACCGCTTCAGGAAAATATTTTCAATGGGAACATGTGCGTGAATTGTATCACCTTTTTTCTAAGCCGGTGATCAGTGCCTTACAGGAAATGGGTATCAATGCGCAGTTTCGCTCTAAAAATGACCTGGAGGTTAATGGTAAAAAAATTGCCGGGCTGGGTGTGCATATCAGTCCTGAAAATACCCTGCAATTCCATACCAGCCTTTTGATTGATCTGGATACCAGTGCCATGCTTAAAATACTAAAAATCCCGATTCAGAAGTTTTCTGATAAGCGGATGACAGCTTCCATTGAGCAAAGGCTTACTACGATTAGGCGGGAAACGGGACGAACCGTGACACTTGAAGTGGTAAGGCAGACCATAAAAAAACACTTTGAAGCCTTTTTTGAGGTGTCTATGGATCACGTGCCTGTTGATGATGCAGAGAAGAAAGCCATTAGAAAACTGGAGAAAGAACGCTATTTAGACCCGGCATGGGTATTTCAGTATTCTCCACAGGAGGATATGACCGGTATGGGATTGAAGAAAACCAAAGCCGGACTGCTACGTACTTATATCGGGCTGAAAGGTGAAACCATAAAAAGCGTGCTGATCACCGGTGATTTCTTTGAGCAGGCAGAAGTATTCAGTCGGATTGAATCTGATCTGAAGTGGGGCGCATTGGAAAAGGAAAAAATAAGTGAAGTGGTAAAGCGTATTATGGACGAATATGATACCGGAAACATTTACGGAGTAAGCGCCGCAGAGATTACAGAGGCTGTGTGGCTAGCTGCCCAAAGGGCACTGGCAGCCAACAGATATACCTATAAAGGGTCCTGTTATTACCCGAAAACTGAAAAGGAAGGAGCTGCATTATGAAATGCAATTGAATATTTGGAAAAAACCAAGCAAGGCACAAAGGTGGCTTGAAGATTAAAATATTAAATAATTAAGACCAGTAAAAAGAAAAGATGAAAGTAGCATTAGATACATTGGCCCCGGTAGATGAGAAAAAAATAAGTCCTGATTATGTACGTATTAGCGCAGCCAGTGCAATGGCCCTGCGCATGCAATCAGGCCGTTTTTCACGCGATTTTGATTTTGGTGGGATTAACATCCTGCTCAACTATGATAACGGTTGCCTTTCAGATTGCAGTTATTGCGGACTGGCCCGTACGAGGCCCGGATCCTATGAAGATAAGTCATTTATTCGTGTGGAATGGCCGTTGGTAAGTATGGATGAGCTTGTGGATCGCATGGCTGAGCATGAAGATAAACTTACCCGTTTGTGCATCTCTATGGTGACCCACGGCAGTGCCTACAAGGATACGGTGGAGCTCACCCGAAAAATTGTCGCCAAAGTGAAGACCCCACTTTCCTTATTGATCGCGCCTCCTGTGTTGAATAGGGAAAAGCTCCAGGTATTTAAAGACCTGGGGGTAGATATGATCGGTGTAGGATTGGATGCCATCACGGAGGAAACATTTATTAAACACCGCACCGATGTGCCCAACGGCTCATTGAAGTGGGATAATTACTGGGACATTATCCATGCTTCAAGAGATATTTTCGGGCCTGGAAAAGTGAATATTCATACTGTAGTGGGATTGGGTGAATCTGATAAGGAGATGATTGATATGTTTTATTATCTGGATGAGCGCCAGATATTGCCTTATATGTTTTCCTTTAACCCCGAGGCCGAGTCGCGCCTGGCCAACTGGCCCAAGGCCAGCCAAACAAAGTGGCGGAGAATACAACTGGTAAAACACCTTATCGAAAATTACGGCCTCCAGGCAGATAGCTTGTCTTATGATGCGGAGGGTAAGTTGACGGGGATTCAGGCAGACGATATTAAGGTAAATGAAGTATTGAACAGTCTTGATGGTGGTGTGCCTTTTATGACTGATGGATGTCCTATTGAAGGAGGAAGTGAAGCGGGATGTACCCGTCCTTATGGGAGTTATCGCCCTTCAGAGCCTTTTCGTGATTTCCCCTTTCAACCCGAAGCGGATGATATGGGGCTTATCAGGGAGGAATTGGCTCTGGATGAAATATGGAATAAATAAATTGTCTAACTATAAACTAGAAACAGGAAATGAACATTGTTGTACCAATGAAACAAGTGCCAGACCTGGTAGAGGAGTTGGAAATAGATTCCTCAGGCAAGGACCTGGACAGAGAGTGGCTGAAAAATAAAGTCAATGAATTTGACGACCATGCCCTCGAAGAAGCTTTACTGCTTAAAGAAGAATCCGGAGCTACGGTAACGGCTATAGCCCTGGATGGTGACGACATCGATAAGGTTTTGTTTGCTGCTGCAGCAAAAGGGGCTGATAAGTTGGTGAAAGTCACTGGAATAGATGGGGCCGTCTCAAGTCATGAAGCTGCAAGTGTTTTGGCTGAGGCCATTAAAGGGCTAGGAGCTGATGTGGTCATGACTGGGGTCCAGGCTGTTGACGACCGCGATGGCCAGTTGGCCGTATTACTTGCTCATAAACTCGGTTTTGCACATGTAAGTGTGGTGACGGGTGTTGCACCTGAAGGTGACAAACTTACGGTAAGTAAAGAGTACGGTGGAGGTGTAATCGCCGAATTTGAAGTGACTACACCTGTTGTATTGGGTATACAGGCTGCCAGGCAAACGCCCCGGTATGTTCCTGTGGCACGTGTCAGGCAGGCCATGAAAAAGTCATCAGTCGATGAGGTGGCTGCCAGTGGTACAGGCACCGATACCGGTTCGGTCGTAAACAGGATGTTTAAGCCGGAAGGTGGAGGCAATGCAGAAATGATTGAGGGATCAGCTGAAGATCAGGCCGCCAAAATTGTTGAAATATTAACCCAAAAAGGAGTAAAATGAGTGTATTCGTAATAGCAGAACATATAAAAGGTCAGATCGATGATACGACCTTCGAGATGATTGGCAAGGCCAAA
>JAOUKJ010000417.1 GCA_029882675.1 Cyclobacteriaceae bacterium | reverse complement strand
TACTTGTATAAGGCAGGCCAAACCCAACCTGCAATTTATCCGTAATCCCATAAATGGTAATATTTTGTAAAGTCCATTGTTTTCCAAAGGCATTGCTGATGGCCGTTTTATTTCCGTCCAGGTCAAAAAATTTATTTCCATAAATAATCAGGTAGGAAAAACCTGTTCGGGTATACCCTTTATACAGGGTCAGTGGTTCATTAATCACCGTCAGTTGTTTTATCTCGGCAGGCGTCAGTTGCCTTTCCTGTTGGGCATGAAGGAGTTTCCACGAAAAGATCAGAAACAATATCAAAAGTATATTTACTTTCATCATTTAAAAGATAAACTATATACAAATTTTGTGTCCACGACAAAAGAGGACATCGTGTTTTTTCCGGAAACCGGGAACCGTAGCCATTGGCGCAACCACATTTTAGGTGTAATGATCACTTCATAGCCCAGGTTTAAATTCGCCAGTTTTCGTTCAGGCAATGCCCTTATTTCACCGGACATACCTTCCCATCCGTTTTTCCATGTACGGTGGTTGAAACCCATCAAAATATCCAGCCAGGAATAGGCCTGGTATTCGGCCATCAGATTTAATGCATAAAAATCTGCCCAATCATATTCATACTCCACCGACCGGTAGCTGAAATGCGCTTTATCCAGCCGGTGTATCCAATATACGGCTTTACCGGTCTTTAGGGGAAAATGTGCTGAGTATGCGCCGGATAAAGCCACATTCTGACCACGCCATTTTACCATGCCTTCCAAATAGGAACGCGTTACGCCTGCCCCCCATTTATAGACCTGATGATAATCTATATATACGGCGTCAGGGGAATCTATTCCCAGGGAAGACTGCGGAAGGTTATACCCGTGCTGAGGTTGCTGTTCTCCGTGCCGGGCTGTGGGAAAGGATATACCCGGGCTGAGGCCTACATCAACCACACGGGGCAATCCCGGCCAACGCATGTTGAGTTTTAACAACAGGTCTTCATTGCCCACCGTTTCAGTCAGACGGGATATTTCCCACACGACGTCTTCAATAATATCTACGGGTGTCTCCCGAACAGTCATTTTTTTAAAGTCCAGCAAATTTACTTCGATATCCAGAAAATCCGTTATCCCATACCGCATGTTCATAAACAGGGCGTCCTGAAAGGCCGCTTTTCCATCCATAGCCGACAGATTTATTTTCTCCCCTGCCCCATCGTACCGGTTATTAAAAATATCAAACCGGTAGCCCCCATTAATACGCAGTTCTCCTTTAAACACCGTGATGGGCCGATCCATGGTACGGGTATTCATACGCAAAGAGTCCAGCTTGCTTTGCCCCCACATAGGGGCATATAGTAGTATGGATATGGTCAATGCAAACAGCTTCACTGCATTAATATTTATATTTATAAAGTCCTTTGGCTGTGCCTACCCATACTGTTCCATTACCCTCTTCCAAAAAGGCTAGGGTGTTGGTTCGGCCGGGGCCTTCATCCACCAAAGTACGCATAGTGGCCCCGTCGTATTTTATGATACCCGAATTGTTGAATTCCTGTGTGTCCGGAAAATAGTCGATGGCTCCAAACCACATGTTGCCCATAATATCTTCGGAAATGGCCATGATGCTATTGACCGGGTAGCCACTTTGCAGTGACATTGACGAAAACTTATTATTCTCCATCATTCCAATCTTTTCCCCATTATACGTCCCGATCCACATCCTTCCCCAGCTATCTTCATAAACAGAAGTCACCACATTATCAGGCAGTCCATCGGTTATGGTATAAAGGGTAAAAGAATTATTGGCTCTTTTCTTTAATCCGGCATAAGTGCCTATCCAGAGGTTTCCCTGTCCATCCTGAAATAGGGTGTTGATGTAATTGCACCAGTCACAGTTGGCATCCCAATACCACAACAACTCATCATTTTCATCGTAAGAAAACAGACCCATCCCCCAGGAATTGATCCACATATTTCCCTGCCCGTCATTGAGCAGAGAATAAACTTCAAAAGGACTACCATTCACCTGGTCGTAATTTGTCCAGGAACCATCATAAACACTCAGACCTCCGCTGGTGCCAAACCACATATCGCCGTTAGAAAATTCGGAAATGGCATTGACTGTATTGTTTATCAATCCCTGAGAGGTGCGATAATTAGTAAAGTTACTGCCATCATAAACATATACTCCTTGCGTGGCCGTCCCTACCCATATCCTTTCATCGGAAGCTTTATAAACAGCCAATACCTCATCCGAAATGGCAGAAACCTTAGACCAACCCGTTTCTATTTCAGGAAGCACTTCAACATCGTTGGTGCAGGAAAAAAGGGCAAGTACCATGCCCATGAGTGTATGTTGAAACTTCACTTTGGCTTCCCTCTTTGAATTGGGTTTAAGGTAATGAAATTATACATAAAGACAAAAGGCTTTTGGCAGATTCATTTAAAAAAACCCGGCCTGAATAATGAACTACTCCGGGGCAAAGCCCCGAAATATCAAATGGAGATTTTTGTTTTTTCCGACCCAGCGGGTCGGGGAATTAACCCCCTTTTGGGTTAACTATGCCCATCGTCTTTTTTGCAATGACGGGAAACACAGGTCTTTGCGTCAAAAAACGGAACGTCAGGTGTGGCCTGCCTTTTTCCCGATATTTTCTTTGGCTATGGCAGCTGCAATCAGGCTAAATAAGGCAATAATGGCAATCCAGGCCCAAAGGGGAAAAATGGGGGGATCGTCAGTGGCATAGCTGTGCATCCCTTTGGTGAAATAATAATTGACACCGATAAAAGTCATCAGTACACTCCCAAAAGCCACAATCGCCCCAATATTAAAAACCAGTTCAGATTTCATTTTTGGAATGAATTTAAAATGAAGTATCAGACCATAAACCAGGACAATAATCAGTGACCAGGTTTGCTTGGCATTCCAGGCCCAATAGCTCCCCCATGATTCATTGGCCCATACACATCCGATATACAACCCAACGGCCGTGAGCAACATCCCGATGGTGAGGAGCTTTTCATTGATCAGGGTAAGTTCCTGGATGGTATAGGTAAAAAGTTCCTTTCGTACACCGGTTTTAAACAGATACAATACCAGATTGGTAATTGCCGTTAAAAATCCCAGGGTTAAAAATCCATAGCCTATGGTAATAATCGCCACATGAATAATCAGCCAATACGATTTTAGTACCGGATTTAAATTGGTCAGTTGAGGATCATAATAGCTGTGACCGGCCGTCATTAAGATAAAAAACGCCAATAAGGCTGTTGATGCCAGGGTTATTTTTGAATACCTGACCATGGAAAATCCGGCCAATACACCTCCCCAGGCCACCAGTAATAAAACCTCATAACCATTACTCCAGGGCGCATGCCCTCCCAGCCACCACCGCAACCCCATACCAAAGGTTTGTATGGCAAAGGAAAAAAGCATCATTCCAATAAAAAGACTAATCAATAGCGGAAGAAAACGACTTTGCCACAATTTAAAGTTATCAATAATGGTCAGTACCAAAAGACATAAACCCAGGATGCCGTACACGTATTTTAATTTTTCAAAAATATTGGCCTTATTATAGAACACTTCCGCGTTTATTTTCTTTTCAGAGGGGAGTAAATTTTCCGGGCCGAGTTTTCTTTGAATGCTTTTTAATTGTCCGACTAACCTATCCGGTTTTGAATAATCACCTGATTCCTTCGCATGAAGGGTGGATATCAGGTAATTCCGCATAATGTTGTTATAATTTAAATCCGAAAACATGAAGTCCTGTTTAAAAATCATTAATTCCCCCATTAATGGCTTGTAGGCCTGGGAGTCCGTCCAGTTTATCCATTGGTAGTTATCGGAATTTTGTACTGGAAATATTTTGAGAAAAGCGCCGGTATTAACCATCGAAAAGATATTCACTCTTTCCGTAACCCGGATCAGTTCCCTGTCCAGGGCCGTTTGTTCGGATGCCTTTTTCTTATACGCGTTTTTGACTGTTTTTTCAAGTTTATAATCATTATTGGGGTAAAAAAATTGATTAAAAGATGCGTGTTTACCCGATATTCCGAGCATTT
>JAOUKJ010000416.1 GCA_029882675.1 Cyclobacteriaceae bacterium | reverse complement strand
CACCAGTACTTCCGTTAAAAAAAAAATTCTGATCTCATCTGCGCAGGCCAGGCATTTGTTGTTTTTGCTGTTTATTGCTAATATGAATTTTCTTTATTTCATCAAAATAACGATATTGGACAATATTCAAACTCAACAGCCTCAATGATGAAATATATCCTGTTTTCCACACTTGCTGTATGGTTTCTGGTTATTGTTTCCTGCTCACAGCAAAAGCCATCATCGTTAGCTGCCCAGCCTGTATCTGAATCTCATTCCGTTTCCTCACCCCTGTTGGATTATGTGAACACTCCCGATACCACCTTTCGCTATACGTTGCGCAACACCATCCCGGGTGATGGATATACCACTTACATACTCTATATGCAATCGCAACGATGGCTCACGAAAAATGAGGTAAAAGACCCCCTGTGGTGGCATTGGCTCACCATCGTTGTGCCTGATGAAATAAAAAGTGACATCGGCCTGTTGCTGATTGGAGGTGGAACAAGGGAGGACAAACTACCTCAGGGAGCCGGGCAACTCATTACCCAGCTGGCCACTTATACCGGTACCATCACGGCAGAATTGCATAATGTACCCAACCAGCCTGTCAAATTTGTACAGGATCATTACGATCCAAGGGTAGAAGATGAACTGATTGCCTATGGCTGGCGAAAGTTCCTCGAAGGGGGTGCCAGGGATAAAGACGCCATATGGCTTGCCCGTCTGCCCATGACCAAAGCAGCAGTACGCGCCATGGACGCTGTTTCGGGATTTGCAAAACAAAACCTGGCCCGGGAAGTAAACCGGTATACCGTGATGGGCGCCAGCAAGCGCGGCTGGACCACCTGGACCACAGCAATTGCGGATGACCGGGTAGTGGCCATCGCCCCGGTAGTCATTGATATGCTCAATGTAATTCCTTCCTTCCAGCACCACTGGCAGGCCTATGGTTTTTGGGCACCGGCAGTAGACAACTATGTGGATGAAGGGATTATGGAATTGCAGGATAGCCCCGAATATGCCCGTCTGATGGAAATTACAGAACCCTACTCCTACCGGGCTGAAGTTGACTTGCCTAAATTTATGATCAACGCTACCGGTGACCAGTTTTTTCTGCCCGACTCCTGGCAGTTTTACTGGAACGACCTGGTGGGTGAAAAACACCTGCGCTATGTTGCCAACGCCGACCACTCACTCGATGGAACAGATGCCGCACAAAGCATCGCTGCCTTTTACAAAGGAGTGGTGGAAGGAAACTCCCGGCCTGATTTTAATTGGTCAGTAAGTGGCAATACACTCTCAGTTACCACTACAGCCCGGGATGTACCCGACTCCATTTGGTTATGGCAATCTGAAAATAGGGAATCCCGCGATTTTCGCATGGAAACCATCGGCAAAACATGGACCAAAAAGTTGGTAAACCTGACGGATAAAGGTGAGTATACCTTTTCTGTAAAAAGTCCTGAAGCAGGATGGAAGGCCTTTTATGCCGAGCTGATCTTTCCGGGGGATGGGGAGATTCCCTTTAAATTCACTACTGGTGTGGTGGTGGTGCCGGATAGTTTGCCTTACAGTAAATATGTGGTATCCGATAAATAAGTGAAATAGAAGGGTATCTCATTTTAACCGAGAGGATTTGGTGGGGAATGAGGTTCAGATCATCTTCTTGTTTTAAAAACCGGTCAAAAACTTTAGTTACAGCTTCAATGTGTCTTTGGGTTTCGCAAAATATTGTTTAAAAAGGTTTTATCTTAAGTTTGAAAATGGATATATTAAGCACAAAAATACTTATGTGACTATTATAATAGCATTGCAGTGAGCAGAGGAGTGTTAAAATTATTCAATTTATGCCGTGATAATTTTACAGGAAATCACTCACCTCGTTCATTTAAACAGTGCTACAGACCAGGTATAAATGATTATTATAGTAAACATCAGTATGATGAATAGTGAATATTGAAGCGTGATATATGTATTACTCATAATAAAAAAATACCACCATTATGAAAGCACCAAATCCTTCCGCTATAATCTACATTCTTTGTTCTTTTGCATTCATAAATACAAGCATAGCACAGGCTCCGCATGGCTTCCGCGGCCCGGAGCGTAATGGCATCTACCCTGAAAGCGGACTGGCTAAAACCTGGCCAAATGAGGGGCCTGAATTACTTTGGGAATCAATGGACGCTTATGCCGGGTATTCAAGTCCGGTGATCGTAGGCGACCGTGTTTATATCACAGGAATTAACAGTGCGCAAACCGAGGAAATTTTTTCTGCATACACAATCGATGGGAAAAAGGTATATCAGGTCACCTATGGCAAGACAACAACCACCTCATACCGTGAGACCCGTTCTACCCCTACTATTGAGGGGAGCAGTGCTTATCTCATCAGCGGATCAGGCGAAGTCGTCTGTATTAATGTTGAAACCGGAAAAGTGGGATGGAAAGTTGATGGAAATTTGAAATTCAGCAAAAGCACAGGGACCTGGGGTACGGCCGAATCTCCGCTGGTCTTTGATAATAAGGTAATCTATTCTCCGGGAGGAAGTCAGACGGCGGTAGTAGCACTGAATAAAGAAAATGGGGAAACAATTTGGAAAAGCAAGACCCTGGGCAATAACAGCAGCTATGTTTCGCCCCTCCTCATTAAATACAATGGCAAAAGGCAAATCATCGGGCTTACCGATGAGAATGTAATAGGCGTAAATCCGGAAAACGGTAATATTGAGTGGTCTTATCATGATTGGGCAAGAGGCACTCGCTATAAGATTGCCCCCAACACACCCATCTACAAAAATGGAAAACTTTTCATTTGCCAGGGATATGACGCCGGATCCTTTATGTTGCAATTAAATAATGACCTTACCGGTGTGAAGGAACTATGGAGAAATGATGACCTGGACACCCATCACGGGGGTCAGGTTCTTATCAATGATGTTTTGTATGGTTCCAACTGGATCAGCAACAGCCAGGGCAATTGGGTAGCCGTAGACTGGAACACAGGCAAAACACTGTTTGAAGAACCCTGGTCTGGTGGAAAGAGCAAGGGATCCATCATTGCAGCAGACAATATGATGTATTGTTATGATGAACGGAGAGGCGCAGTAGGCCTGGTGAAACCCAATATGGAAAAGTTTGATGTGGTCAGTGAATTCAGGATCACAAAAGGCGAAGGCCCGCACTGGGCGCACCCGGTCATCAAAGACGGCATACTGTACCTTCGTCACGGCTCAGCACTCATGGCATATAACATTAAACAATAGTAGAAAAAAAGTGAACTCCCCAAAAACAATATTCATTACCGTTGCTTCTTCTGTTTTCGTCGTGGTCTTAATCTGGTGGAGCTTTTCCAACCCAAGGGTTGACGTTGTTATGAGCGAACCAGGGGCGGACAAACAGGGGGACAGAACAGCCTCTGTGGGTGATATGATCAATATAGGAGAATTTTTTGACAGGTTCCTTTCCGTAGAGCCAACGCTTGAAGAAACATGGCCTACGTTCAGGGGAAGTAATTTCGATAATATTTATAAGTCTGACATAAAAATGATCGACAAATTTGGCCCGGAAGGCCCGGAAATTCTGTGGTCGGTAGATCTGGGTGAAGGCCATGCAGGGCCGGCAGTGTATAAGGGACTGGTGTATGTACTCGATTACGATGAGGAACTCAAGGCTGACATGTTGCGGTGCTTCACACTGAAAGACGGAAAGGAATTATGGAGGAGGTGGTACAATGTGCAGATCAAAAGAAATCATGGTATTTCACGCACCATCCCTGCGGTTACTGAAAAATATATTGTCACTGTTGGACCTCGCTCACATGTAATGTGCGTTGACCGCCTGACAGGAGATCTGCTCTGGAGTATTGACGTGGAAAAGGAATACAATACAGAGATACCATTCTGGTACACAGGTCAGTGCCCGCTTATAGATAACGGTGTAGCCATCATTGCGGCAGGCGGAACGTCCTTATTAATTGGTGTGGACTGTGCAACCGGTGAAATTCTATGGGAAACGCCCAACAATGACGGTCTTAAAATGTCACATGCTTCCATCACACCCTGGGAATT
>JAOUKJ010000414.1 GCA_029882675.1 Cyclobacteriaceae bacterium | reverse complement strand
GAACTCCAAACAAGCGGGAAAAGACATATTGATGGCAAAGTGGCCTTTGAATTGTATGATACCTATGGTTTTCCCTTTGACCTGACCAGCCTGATCGCCAGGGAAAAAGGCCTTACCGTGGATGAGACCGGCTTTAATGAAGCTATGACTGTGCAGCGTGAGCGGTCAAGAAAAGGAGCCGTCAGAGGTGCCGGTGACTGGATCATACTTAAAGAAACCGGTGATTCGGATTTCAGGGGATATGATGAACTGAACAGTAAGAGCCATATCACTCGGTACCGGAAGTTATCAGAAAAGGGGCGGGAGATGTATCAGCTTGTGCTGGACGTTACGCCTTTTTATGCAGAGAGTGGAGGGCAGGTAGGTGATACGGGGATACTGATCAGCGGCAACCAGAAAATAAATGTATTTGACACCCAGAAAGAAAATGACCTGATTGTTCATTTCACAAAAGAACTGCCCCGGGATGTTGAAGGTGAGTTAGCTTGTGAAGTTCATGGCCGCAAAAGGAAGCTGACCATGAGTAATCATTCCGCTACGCACCTGTTGCATGCGGCCCTGCGAGAGGTGCTGGGAATGCATGTAGAACAGCGTGGATCCCTGGTTAATGAAAAAATGCTGCGGTTTGACTTTTCTCATTTTAGTAAAGTAACCGATGAAGAGATGGATCGTATAGAGCAACGGGTAAATGAAAAAATAAGGGAAAATATCCCGTTAACAGAAAAACGCGACGTGCCGATTGATGAGGCAAAAAAGATGGGGGCCATGGCCTTATTCGGTGAGAAATATGGTGAAAAAGTGCGAATGATCATTTTTGATCAGCAATACAGTGTTGAATTATGCGGGGGGACACATGTGCCTGCTACCGGTGTAATAGGTTCGTTTAAAATCACTTCAGAGTCATCCATTGCTGCCGGAATACGAAGAATAGAGGCCGTAACTGCTTTAGGGGCAGAGGAATACATCAATGGCAGACTGAAAACGTTGGAGCAGATCAATGCGCTACTGAAACACCCCAAGGATTTGGTAAAGGCTGTTGAGTCGTCACTTGAGTTGCGCAATAAACTCGAAAAGGAACTCGAAAAGGCTCAAAACAGAGAAGCTGTACAGGTAAAGCAACAATTAATTGGCCAGGCCAGAAAGGTCAATGGAAAAACCTTTATCTTTGGCAAAGTGGATCTGCCCCATGCCGATGCGCTAAAGAAAATTTCTTATGAACTGAAAAACCAGATTGATGACTTGGTGCTGGTTCTCGCAGCAAATGTCAATGATAAACCACAGATTGCCGTTATGATTGCTGATTCAGTGGTGGAAATGGGATTTAATGCGGGAAATATTGTCAGGGAATTAGCCAAAGAAATAAAAGGAGGAGGAGGGGGCCAGCCTTTCTTTGCCACTGCAGGAGGCAATGAAATTTCGGGCCTTGATAATGTATTAATTAAAGCGGAAGAAATATTTAACTGATGTCATATCCGGATAAATACGAAGTAGTAATAGGCCTGGAAGTCCATGCTCAACTGTCCACGGAAAGTAAACTCTTTTGTGGAGATTCTACAGCATATGGGGCCGAACCTAATCATAACATTAGCGTAATCACGCTGGCACATCCGGGCACGTTGCCCAAGCTCAATGAAAAAGCGCTTGAGCTGGCCGCGAAGATGGGTATTGCCTGCCATTGTGAGATAAGCCGGGAAATGTTTTTTGACCGGAAGAATTACTTTTATCCGGATCTGCCCAAAGGTTATCAAATAACACAGGACAGGACACCGATTTGTAAAGGGGGTTATGTGCCGGTGAAGTTGGAAAATGGAGAAATACACCATATCCAGCTTACAAAAATACACCTGGAAGAAGATGCCGGAAAATCCATTCATACCGAAGATGCAAAAGACTCATTGATTGACTATAACCGCGCTGGTATGCCGCTGATTGAAATTGTAACAGAACCGGTCATCCATTCTTCCGCCGAAGCCGCCAGGTTTTTATATGAAGTGCGCAGGCTCGTGCGGTATTTGGGCGTAAGTGATGGAAATATGGAAGAAGGTTCTTTCCGTTGTGATGCCAATATCTCTTTAAGACTAAAAGGTCAAAAGGAACTGGGCTGTAAGGTGGAAATAAAAAACCTCAATAGCTTTAAAAATGTGCAGCGGGCCATCGATTTTGAAATCGGTAGGCAATCCTCCATGCTGGATAATCAGAAAGAAATTATCCAGGAAACCCGTAATTTTGATCCGCAGACAGGAAAAACCTCCGGAATGCGAAAAAAGGAGACATTGACGGATTATCGCTATTTTCCTGATCCGGACCTCAGTCCGGTGCACTTGAGTGAAGAATGGCTGAATACCATAAAAGCGGATATAGAGCATATTCCCTGGGATATGGAGCGGGAGCTGGTAGAGAAATACGGATTGCCAGAATATGATGCGGGTGTCATTTGTGAAGACCGCCAAATGACATTGTACTTTAGTGAAGTAGTGAACCATACTGATAATTTCAAGGCCGTATCAAATTGGATCATGGGCCCTGTAAAGGGTTACCTCAATGATAATAAAAGAGAGATAACGGAATTTCCTTTATCAGCAGAGAAACTGGCCGGGTTGGTCAGGTTGGTTGACGATGGGGGATTGAGTTTTTCAGCAGCTTCCAAACATTTGTTCGGGCCATTGGTTCTCAATCCGGAAAAGGACGTTAAATTGCTCGCCGAAGAACTGGATCTGATCCATGATCACGATACCTTAGCGTTGGAGCAAATTGTAAGTGATGTGTTATCCAGTCATCCAAAAGAAGCTGAGCAGTTGAGAAACGGAAAGAAAAAACTAGTAGGTATGTTTATGGGGGAACTCATGAAACGTACCAAAGGGAAGTTAAATCCAAAAGAAGCGAAAGAACTTTTAATGAAAGAATTAAGTTAAAGAAATTATGAGACGAAAGCATTTTATTTATTTACTGGTATTGGTATTTATCGCCTGTACCAGCCCGCAGCAACAGGCAGAGGGACAGGAGGGATTGAAAATTTTCGGAAAAATTAATAATCCCCAACAAGGGACTGTAAGTCTTGAGATGGCGGAAGAAAACCAGTTTATCTTTCATTCAAACATTGAAATCGGTGAAAATGGAAGTTATGAACACCCGGTGGATATTTCCGCACCGGGAATTTACCGGGTTAATTTCTACGACCTACAGCAGGTGGTTCTTATTTTAGATCAGGATGCTATTGAGCTAAATGTAGATGGCTCTACGGCACAGGGTTTTAAAGAGATTAAAGGATCACGCGATCACGACCTGATAAGCAATGTACAGCAACAGACAACATCTTTTCAAACATCGCCGGAATTTGTGGCGCTGAACCAGAAATTTCAGGAGGCCGCCCAAAGTAAAAATGAACAGGTGATGGCCAATCTGCGGGCAGAGTATGCGGTTATGGAAGATGCCAACTTAAAGAAAATAGCCGGTTTGATCAGGCAACACCCCACTTCACTGGCAGCAGTGGATTTATTGCGTAGCGGACAGTTCCTGGATAAAGATAAGTACTTTGAAGTGTACGAATTTGTGGCCGGGGAAATTACGGATAAATACCCCGATCTAAAATATGTGGCTTCCTTCAAAGAGATGGTTGATGGTATGAAAAAACTGGCTATTGGACAGGTTGCCCCTGATTTTAGTTTGCCTAATCCGGATGGGGAAATGGTGAGTCTGTCGTCATTGCGGGGTAATTATGTATTGGTTGATTTTTGGGCCAAATGGTGCAGGCCTTGCAGGGTAGAGAACCCCAATGTGGTGAGGATGTACAACAAATACAATGAAAAGGGTTTTGAGGTCTTCGGCGTATCGCTGGACCGAAATAAAGAGGACTGGTTGCAAGCCATTGAAGAGGATGGACTCACCTGGACCCATGTGTCTGACTTGAAATTCTGGAATTCTGAAGCCGCCAAGCTTTATGGTGTTACGGCGATCCCCTTTGCACTATTGCTAAACCCTGACGGTGAAATCATCGGTAAAAACCTACGGGGACAGGCGCTGGAGAGCAAGCTGGCAGAAATATTCAATTAGTAATTACTTTAA
>JAOUKJ010000415.1 GCA_029882675.1 Cyclobacteriaceae bacterium | reverse complement strand
GCCATTGGTGGGTTGCTGAACTTCGGTAGTCACCCCATCGATTTCCTTTACCTTTTTAGCAATCGTATCCATCCAGGAAAGCCATGTTTGCCATTCGGCATCGTGGTCGCGGGATATCCAGGCTTCTACAGCGGCCACCATGCCAAACATCTCTTCTTTGCCCACTTTGCTGTCCCTTCCCGGGCCGTGATGCGGTGAGCTGGCCTGCCAGGCAGACATAAGCAGTTCTTTATTTCCCAGCAACAAACCGGCACATTGAGGACCACAAAGGGCCTTGCCTCCGCTATAGGCCACTATGTCTGCCCCTTGTTGCAAGTGAATATTGGGGATACTCAGGTCTTCTGCCGCGGCGTCCACAAATACAGGTACTTTTTTTGGTTTGGCTATTTTTGCAATGGCTTCAGTAGAAAGAGGCCTCCCGGGCTCAGATTCCGGCCCGGTCATAATATAGATCATGGCCGTCCGGGGGTTGATGGCCTCGATCAGCTCTTCAGGGGTTTCCACTTCGATGATGGTCACACCATTATTTCTGATGGCATGGTCGTATACATTTCTTGAATATTTAGGAATGATCACTTCGGTCTTGTCAAAACCGGTCAGGTCGGGAATGCGGATTAATTTCTCAGGATTACCCCTGGCAATGCAGGCGGCCGTGACGTGGCGCATGCCCGAGGCACATCCTGCTGACACCATACCCCATTCGGCCTGGGTCAGTTTTGCCAGTTTTTTACCGATGGCAAAAGCCAGTTCGTCATATTGGGCAAAATAACCGGTGGCGGCTTCTATGGCCTCAATGACCTCAGGCCGTTCGGTCGAGCCCCCAATGATGGTAAAAGTACCCCGGCAGTTGATGATGGTCTCCAGGCCAATGGCCTCATATATATTTTCTTTACCGGTTTTCAGGCCATTTTCTGTTAATGGTGCAGGCCCGGCCAACGCCGATCCCATGGTGACAGCCCCACCGGCAAGTGGAAAAACGGACAAGCTTTTAATAATTTCCCTTCGGTTCATAGTTGTAGGTTAAAGGTTGGAAATAAAAGAGATTTTAAAGGTAGGAAATTAGGCGGTATTACTCCAAAAGAAACAGCCGTTTAATCATGGGATCAAAACAAGGTCTCTTTTTCACAGGTTGAAAATCCCCCTGGGTTTAATTAAAGAAACGACTAGCTTCAATTAAATTAATATTTATTTAATTGAAAAATATGCTCATTAATATCTTTGATGACATGGCCAATTGGGCCTTGCTATTAAAAAATTTCAAGGCCAGAATCAGTTTGATCTTTGAGCCAACCAATGAAGGATTTTCCAATCCCAGAAATTTTAGAAATAATGACCATTGTAATGCGTATAGAGAACTATGAAAGCCTTAAGTAAACGGCATTGAATAGTAATCGCACTAGATGGAAAATACTGTTTTTGAAAAGATGACCTTTACCCGCAACATCCCTTTCTTTCCCATCTTTCTTCTTTTATTTTGGTTCTTTTATCTCAATCATCTTCCGTGCTTCAAAGTTATTTGTTAGCACTGCCTGCCATAACGCAGGGCAGGCAGGGGAGAAAGCCCCCTATTGTGGGACTTTTATATGTGGATTGGGTTTGTTGTTTTTCTGATGGATAATGAGAAGTAATACCAGAGGCGCAGTCCAGTTAGCAGCCCGTTCAATAAAACTCCAGATGGGTTCTCCGGAAATCGGTCGAATAAGTGCTGCAGAAAAGGCCCAAAAAGTTGCCCATATTAAAATGTATTTCCGGGGAAGTGCTATGGTATGCAGGCCTACAAATATATCTAAAACACCAATATAGGGCATAATATAGCGGGCCATATCAAGAGAAAACCCAATGGTGGTAAGATAATTTAGCCATTTTGGATTTACATTTAGCGCAAAAACGCCATGGCCAATAAAAGTACAGGCAATTGAAATTCTCAGTGCCCATTCGATGAGTTTATTTTTTACCATAAAATTAATTTGTCGTTGATTGTTTTTAGAAAAAACAAAGCAATTTAATAATCTAAATAAAGAAAAGAAATGGCCTGTTTTAATTTGAATATTTTATACGTGATTTCAATTTTTGTTAATGCAATGTCGTTTACTTAAAAACCATTCAGGGGGGGCTTGAAGGATTGAGCAACAGGAGAAAGTTCTTTTTAATTGTCTTAAGTAAACGGCATTGAATCTTAAGTATAAATAATAGTTACTATAGAATGTAATTCAGTTATTCTTCATTTATATTGCTTTCAGTTTATGTATTGTTTCAAAACTAAACTCATTAATCATGCGGTGCATTTTTATCATTTATTTATTACTAACACAGTATGTTCTTTTTGGACAGAATAAATATTTACCCGGAGTAATCATTACTCATGAAGGTGAAGTGATACAAGGGCAGGTTAGCGCAAAAGACAAAGGAAAAACTCCAAGCAATATTGTATTTAAAAAAACGGGTTCGGACGCGCCTGTCAATTATTTACCTACTGATATAAAAGGTTTTAAGGTGGGGAGCACTGAATATGTCGCTGGAATTGTTGATGTGATTGACCGGGATTATAAAACACGGGGTCTTGATTTTGAGCAAGATTATCAATTAAGGCAAGACACTGCTTTTTTGAAAGTAATTGTAAAAGGAGATAAAAGCCTGTATTTCTATGCCGACATGTATGGATACGATAATTTTTTTATTGACGAGGGCGGACAATTGAAGCTACTGATTTATCGGGAATATTTAAAAAAAATATACCGGGAGTTTAACTATGACCGGGTAATAGCGAAAAACAACCAATACATTGGGCAGTTACGTCTTTATTTAAATGATTGCGCAGATATTGGGATGGTACTAAGTGATGTGCAATATAGCATGAGCAGCATTATTGATTTATTTAGAGAATATTATAAATGCATTTCTGGTACTCCTGAATCTATTCCTGAAGCATTAATTCCTGACCGGGGAGTTTTTTTTGGTCCATCAATAACAAATTGTGTTTTCACCCCGGTTGTTTCATCTGGTTTTATTCAAATCATTGGAAATACGGATTATTCAAAGGTGTTCTCGATAAATGGTGGTTTGTTTTATAATGTTTACGGAAATACAGAAAAGTGGTCAATAAATAATGAATTGTTTTACACGGGTTACAGGGTGCAGGGTAGTTATGAAAAATATGAAAACTCAGAAAAGTATAAAAAGGCAGAAAGTGAAATAAGTATGCATTACATAAAATATAATTTCTTATTTCGAAAATATCTTTCATCTGGTAAACTGAAGTATTTTTTAAATCCTGGCATTTCAGTTGGAAGGGCTTTTCCGGGTACTAATTATCTTTATATTGAAGATGTTTATTATACATCAACAACCATTACAGAGGGAGAAGCCCTGGAAAAAATTAAAAAAATTGAAGTTGATTATATTTTAGGTATTGGAAGTAAATTTAAAAATACGAGTATAGAACTGAGGGTCAGCAGGGGGAGCGGGATTTCACCATATTTTAATTTAAAAGACAAGGTTTATAAAGGATATTTACTCTTCTCATATTTTTTCTGACATCATAATATCACATACCAATGAAGCATCACCTCATAGCAACACTATTCCTGTTTTCCCTGATATTGGGCTGCAAATCCTCCACCACTGAAACCGCCGACAATACGGATGATCACGAGACATACGACCTCATCGTCTATGGCAGCACCTCTGCCGGGGTCATCGCGGCTTATACGGCAGGGGTGAAAGGCCTGAATGTACTGCTCATTTCACCCGATGGCCATATAGGAGGACTGACCTCCGGCGGACTGGGTTATACGGATATTGGTAATAAATATGCGGTACAGGGATTGGCACTCGACTTTTACCGGAAGGTAGGGGCGAAGTATGGTAATTTTGAACAATGGATATTTGAGCCACATGTAGCGAGCGAAGTTTATGATGATTATATCGCCCGGGCCCGGCTGAAAGTGCTGCGCGATTACCGGATTACCTCGGCCAGCATGGATGCGGGCAACATCCGATCCATTGCGTTGGAGCTTAAAGATGATCCGGACAAAAAAAAGACACTCATGGCACGGGTGTTTA
>JAOUKJ010000413.1 GCA_029882675.1 Cyclobacteriaceae bacterium | reverse complement strand
ATCAAAGTCACGTTGCCAGTAATTTTAATATCACCTTCATATCCAATAAGGACTCTGAATTCATGCCGTTTCTCTGTGAACTCTGTGCCTCCTTTGCGTACTTTGTGGTTAAAATAAAGCAAACCCAACCCAATAATTCTTCAATGAAATTCCCCAAAAAATCAATCAAGCGAATACTGTTTTCATTGCTTCTGTTGGCGATAGCTGTCTATAGCTACAACACCCTACAAATTTACCTTTACTCCAAACAGTGCCATTATGTTCAATCGGATGTGGCCATTGTACTGGGGGCTGGCAGTAGCAATGGCAAACTCAGCCCTGTCTTCAAAGAAAGAGTAAACCACGCCATCCTGCTCTATCATTCAGGGGTAGTTAATTACCTGATCTTTACCGGAGGGTATGGTGAAAGCCAGTCCATTTCCGATAGTGAGGCCGCTCGAAATTATGCATTGACCAAAGGGGTGCCAGGGGAAAATATTTTTACCGAACAAAGTTCCACCATTACCTATACCAACCTGGTTTATGCAAAAGAAATTATGGAGAGGCAATATTTCACCTCAGCCCTTCTGGTTTCCGACCCTCTGCATATGAAGCGATCCATCAAAATGGCGGAGAAAATGGGTATTAATGCCAGATCTTCACCCACCCAAACCAGCCTGTACAGGTCTTTATGGCCAAAGTTTAAATCACTGATGTATGAGGCCTTTTTCTACAATACCGGCATAATAATTGGTCAACTTTGATTTATGCGTATCCTGAAAGTTTTGCTTGTCGCTTTTCTCGTAGTTGCCCTCACCATCACTACCCAGGTGGGTGGTGCTGTACTGTTGCTGTCTCTATTGCTCCATCCGATCGTTGTTCGAAGTGTAAAAATAACCCTGCCCGAATGGATTTCGAAAGGACTTACCTTTGTGACGCTCTATCTCCTGTTTACTTTCCTGATTATTCCTTATATAGCTGCCCCTTTGGGCCGTGTACCCCTGCCTGTTTGGGAAGGACAACACCTGAAGCCTGCTAATATGGCCTTTTGCCTGCTCAACAGACATTATGTAAGACCACAATTAAAATCTGCTACACTTAGGGCGGCGGAAGAAATGGCCAATATGTACCCGGGTACGGTAACGAACTACCTGGATGCCGGATTCCCCTTTATCGATGGATTTCCCTTACTCCCTCACCTGAGTCACAGCGACGGCAAAAAGCTGGATCTGTCCTTTCAGTACAACGATGCTAAAACCGGGGAGCCCACTCGTGAAGTTCCCTCTTTTATTGGCTATGGTATCTGCGAAGGCCCGAAAGAAGGTGAAATAAACATGGCTGAGCAATGCAGCAATAAAGGATACTGGCAATACGGGTTGATGGAAAAGGCAGTGAGTCAGGAAAACAAACACCGGTTTACTTTCCATGCCGGGAGGACAAAAGTATTGGTGCAATATTTCATTCGTCAGGACGTGATTGGAAAAGTCTTTATCGAGCCCCACTTGAAATCCCGCCTGGGACTGAGCAGCAATAAAATCCGTTTCCACGGTTGCCAGGCCGTAAGGCACGACGATCATATCCATGTGCAGATGAAGTGAACGGAAAAATACGCAATATGGGTAATTTTTGCCTGAGAATTAAAAAGATGTATATACAAATATAACAATAATTCAACCTATTCAAAAACGTCGATTTTAAGCAAAATAGCTCGTTTTTAACACTTATTTTATCGACTTTAATGTATAAGCAACGACTGCTGCGTGAAATATATTGGGCATACCCGGGCATCGGGTTAGAAATACAGCACTCCAGCGCGGCTTATTGGGGTGTTTTTTGTGTAAGAAAACCGGTTTTGTCGCCGCCCGTCTTTATGCTTTTTTCAGTTACGGAATCCGGAGCCGGTGGACATGTTAGCCTGGCTCATCGTCCAGCAAGTGCACGGCCCGGGGATCTGAAAACCAACACCGGGCGCCGTCGGTGGTGAGGGTGGTTTATTTTGCGATGGGTTGTTTTTCTTCCGGGGAGGAAGAGGGGTTGCAGGAGACTGTAGTAAGGATTGTAATTGAAAATTTCACCCGCAGGTTCGATTGCCTATGTATTATGGTATGAAATCAAATACCTTTTCAACCATCATCCGTTCCTACAAATCGGCCGTAAGCAAATATTGCAATCGATTAGAATTGCCATTCGGATGGCAATCCCGTTTTCACGACCACATCATCCGAAATGACGAATCATTTCACAGGATTTCAGCATACATCATCAATAACCCTTTGAATGGGCCGGAAGACCTGTTTTCCAAATAGAAAATATGGGGGATAAACCTCTAAAGAAAACAGCCCATGTCCGCCCGACCCAGGCAAGACCGTGAATCAAATAAAGAATCTTTGTATATTTATGGACGTATCAATATTCGACCCTGGCACCCATAACTGACCACCAACACAAGATGAAAACAAATAAATTTTCCATATTCCTCCTCCTTACTGCATTGGTCCTCCTAACCACTTCATGCGATAAAAAGCCCTACCTGCTGGAAGAGGGCTATATGTATATTCAAAAAGAAGATAGGCGCAACGACTCGACCGAATGGCAACTGGTGTGGGAAGATGATTTCAACACCGGCGCCCTCGATACCAATACCTGGGACCGGATTGGCCTTTTCGAAACCCCAAAATGGAAAGTGCCCGTGGAGCAATGGAGGGAAGTCAAAAACTGCTTCCGGTATATTACTGCCACAGACCCGCGGGTAGTGACATTTGATGAAAGCAATATTCACCTGAAGGGCATCATCAATCCCGACTCACTCACCGGAGACCCTCGGCCATACCTGACCGGAGGGATCTATTCCTGGCAGAAATTTGCTTTTCAATATGGGCGTATTGAGATCAAAGCCAGGCTCGATCAGGCTTATGGTATGTGGCCCGCAATTTGGATGCTGTCGGAAAAGGACATTTATCCCGACCAGCATAACGGGGAAATGGACATCATGGAAACCCTTAATCACGATGATTTTGCCTATCAAACTACCCATAACCATTACACCATCACCTTAAAACAGAATGAACCGAAAAAGTCGGCAACGGGAAGGATTGATACAACCGGTTACAATATCTACAGTGTGAGCTGGTATCCCGACAGGTTGGTTTATGCCATAAATGGAGTTAAAACGTATGAATACCCAAAGGTACCGGAAGCAGGAACCTACCAGTGGCCCTATGATCAGCCCTTTTATCTGATCATCGATCAGCAAATGGAACATGAATGGCCGGGAATGATCACACACCCCGAAGAACTGCCTATCAGTATGACGGTTGATTGGGTAAGGCTGTATCAATGAAAGAGGTAAAGCCTCTTTCCACTTATAAACATATATGTAAATTGACCTAAAAAGCGTTAGTAACCAGTGCGTTTTGATCACAAGAATTAGGAAATCCGGAAGCAAATCGAGAGTATTACCAAAACTAATCGGGCATCTTACCCGTTGAAGAAACCTCTTCTCTTTCTGATCGGGTAACTTTCAGGATTAAAATTTCATAGGCCAGACCTGGTAATATTATCGCAGGAACAACCCTTACTCATTCTCTATCCGTTTTAAAGTATAGTTTAAAACTGTATCCGTATTGCTTAAAATACTTTTAATATCCGGGAGCACATAATGATCGGGAATAATTCCATGTTCGTTTGTCAGGGTGCTTGCCGTAGTGTAATAGGTATTTCTTGGAAGGTTAATTGAAAGCTTTGTGTTTTTTAATGTAATACCTTTACTGTTGTCATTACAAGTGTAGGTGGCCCCTGTTTCATCGCCAACAAAAATTCCAAAGTTGTTTTCCCTGACTATTGAACTAAAGTGACCGGTGGTCGAAAAACAGTATCCATTGGTGAGTATGTAGGGTTTGCTTTTAAACCTGTTCGGTTTGGGCTGGATGGTCTTTTTTAAGGCGGAATACATCCTTACATCTTGATGAAAATAGCTGAAGGGTTTATTGGCAATATACTGCATAAGATACGACCCGGCATAAGGGTCACCCCCGCCATTATTTCTTAAATCAATAATTAAATTTTCAGTTTTGCTATCGTTTAT
>JAOUKJ010000412.1 GCA_029882675.1 Cyclobacteriaceae bacterium | reverse complement strand
CGTACCTTTTTCTTTATTGTATTTGGTATGACCATCACTGCCGACGGACTCAATGATCCTTTGGTATATGTCATTGGCTTTGGCGCACTTATCGTTTTATATGCTTCCCGTTTTGGCCTTGTGCCATTGCTCACAAAAAAGGAAAAATTTCCTGCCCTTTTTATTGCGCCCCGTGGCCTGATTACTGTGTTATTATTTTTTAGTGTACCGGAGAGTTTGGCCATCGAAGGCTTCAGGCCAGCTATTCTTCTGCTTGTAATCCTGGCCAGCAATATTGTGATGACCTACGGGCTGATGAAGCACAAACCGGAAGAAACAAAAGGCGAAAGCACCCATGGAGAGGAAGTATTAATTCCAGGACAGGAAATTGACCTGACAGCCCCTGATTCATCCGTGACAGCACAAAAGACAACGACAGAAGATGTTGATTAGGCGTAATTGGCCTGTCGTATTACCTGTACTTCAGCCATCTACAAAGTAAAATTATTCTTCATGAAATCAGGGAATTAATTTATTGGATACGGCCTACAATCCGTATATATCAAAAATGAACCAATGTTAAGATGTTGGGCCTGGTTTTATTGTATGATTTTCACGCCGGTTTTAGTAAATTTCGAGAAAATTTCATTAAGTATGTATCGCATCATTCTATTAACAGGAATACTGACGGGTCTTTGGGGAGGAACCCATGCAGGAGGCCCTCGTGACAATCTCTTGCCCATGATTTCGGGTTATCAATTGGTGCAGGATTATCCGGTATATACTCCTGAAACCCTGCGGGATTATATTAATGGGGCTGCACAGTCTTATGTGTCTTTTCATTTTGAGGAATTGCAAATAGGTGAATACGTAAATGGTACGGGAAGGAGGATAAAAGTGGAAGTTTATAAACACAAATCTTCTGAATATGCTTACGGCATCTATTGCAGCGAAAGGTACCCTGATAATCATTTTATTGAGGTAGGCGCACAGGGATATACTGAAGAAGGATTGGTAAACTTCGTTACCGGTGAATATTACGTCAAAGTGATGACCAGTACCGAAGGTTTGTCCAAAGATGAGTTGATCTTTATGGCTCATAAGATTTCTGCCTGGCTCAATGAAAGCCCCCGCTTACCAAAAATATTGGAAGTTTTCCCCGAACAAGGAAAAACAGACAAATCCGAATGTTTTTTCACCGGAAATTTTCTTGGTCATGAATTTCTGAAGGATGTATATGTGGCTAGCTATGATCAGGAAGGTGAGCAATTTGATATGTTTATTATACAGCGGGAGCAAGGTTCGGAATGCATTAAGGTCGTGGAGGATTATTTGAAATTTGCTGATAAGGAGTCCGCCGGAGTTACCAATGGCCAGTATAGTTTCCAGGATCTATATAACGGTGAAGTTGTATTATGGCTTAAAGACAACATCATCATCGGATTTTTGGAATGTACTCGTCCTTCAACGATTGATGAATACACCGGGATGGTAAGAGATCGTTTAAAATTAATGTGATCGTTAATTCAATTGCAAAAGCTTTGAATGCGCGTATTGAATTGAGAATTCTAGTTAGTTCCCTGCCGTACAAAGTGATAGTTGAAACGGTCGCAACAGGGGGAATACAAATGTAATGAATCACTGCCTTGGGGAATTAGGTATTTTTCCGGATCACCAATGATATAATGATCTTCTGAAAACTGCATATCGGGCTGTAATGTCACCCACAGCTGGTTTTCCATTACTTTATAAAGACACCTGTTCATGGAAATACGTTGTAAACCGGTGGGTGCTATTACCGGGAAGATCCGCTATTAATGGATGGCCCAAAGAAAAGAGCATTCATAAACAGTTTGTTGGTTCCAAACCAAAATGCCCTGAAATTAAGGTTGTCAGTAAATCCGATCACCCTACCCCGCCCAAACGCACTGACACCAGCCATGGCGCTGTTTTTCAACACGGTCATTTTTTTTTCGGATATATATCCACTTTGCAAAGGATTGGAAGTATACACCAGCGGATTAGCAAAGGCATTTTTGGAAGGTTCAAGGAACAAACTGCTGTTGCGGAATACACTCATCCGTTCATTATAATAACCATATAGCAGGGGATGCGAAAGATCAACCTCTACTTCAAATATGGCTCCGCCAATGCGCTGTGCCCCGAAGGTTTCTTCCAGATCAGCATAAGGTTGTTTTGATGGCCCTTTGTCACCTTCTTGCTTTTTGGTCGTAAAATTACCCAGACCAGCGGTATTAAGCCAGTTAAGGGCGTCTTTATAGGCCACAATTGTTCCCCCCGCACGAACCCAATCCTGAATTTTATTTTTTCCGGACTCGCCCAGTTGAGAATAGCTTCCGTTCACCATGATTAGTCGGTTGTATTTTGACAGGTCTGCGCGTGCAAAAGTACGCATGGGTATCATGGCTACTTTCATGTTGTAGTGCTGATCCAGCAGGTGCCACACTTCACCGGCTTCTGAACTACTCACTCCACCTTCAACAATCATGGCCAGGCGAGGTTGCTCCAACGGTTCAAATGTACGACTACCCAGGCTCACCCCACGATAATCCAGGCCTGTTGATAAACCATATACATCTACCCCCTCTTCGTGAACGATGGATTCCAGTAAATTTTCCACATCCTGCCACTTGTCCTCCTGGCCCTGCGCGTAAATAAGAATAGAACCCCGCTCAAAACGTTTTCCTTCAGGGGAATAAAAAACTTCATTTGATACTTTTGTTTTTACCCCGGCCTCCATCAGGCGGTGAAGTGCCCGGGGGGCATAATAGCCCTGCCATTCAAAAACATAGGCATATTTGCTTTTTCCATGCCTTGTCCCATGTGGGAAATTGTTGGTAAATTTTTCACCCTGGAGCGAGGAAGTATATTGTTTTGATCCGACTTCAGTGTAATCCAGTCCAAAGGCCAGCGGCAGTGTCCATGCCGAAATATCATAAAACAGGCTATCTTGAAAAGTCGTCATTTTATTAAACATGGCCCGGATAAGCCGGTATTGCGGTTGGTTCAACGGCACCACATAGCCCCCCCTGGAAGTATAGGTTTTTCCCTCAAGAGTGACAGCCTTACTCAGGTTATAAATATCAATCTGATGCCTGTTGATCAATTCCGCGAGCAGATAGCTCCTCACCGGATCTTTTTCAGACCCAAACACAATGGCCTTTTGAGGAGACGCAGCCGCCTCTCTTACCGCTGACTGATAAAACGAGCGTTGGTGCTCCAGCAGTTCTTCCCGCAGATTGACCACCGCTTCCAGTGAGGAAAGCGTGGCCGTAAACTGATTTTTTATAGTAAAAGGGAATGTAAGCACTCCATGTGGACTGTCTTGTCCATGGCTGCGTGAGCTGGCCTGCTCGAATAAAATACCGATGCCTCCGTTTACATCCGGGTAAGTAGATCCCTTGCCGTAATAAAAATCATCATAACTCTCTTTGGTGTAATAAAGTGATTTTAATTCATCCAAAGCTTTCGCGTGGTACTGCCCGATCTTGGCTGTAATTTCCTGATTGCGTGCCGGTGTGAGCGGATGTGTCCTGGCCGGTATTCCCGGCTGGAAAAAGAAGGTACTGGAAGCTTGCATTTCATGGTGGTCAGTCAGAACATTGGGCTTCCACTCATGAAATTTGGCAATGCGTGCCTGGCTTTCAGGGAGTTGGACAGGAAGCCAGTCGCGATTCATGTCAAACCAATAATGGTTGGTTCGGCCACCTGGCCAAACTTCGTTTTGCTCCATATTTACAGGATCTGTCACCTGATTTTTTCCCTTTCGCGTATTTACCCAACTGGCAAAACGGTTCATCCCGTCGGGATTAAAACTCGGATCAAGGAGGATAACGGTGTTTTTCAACAGATCATCTATTTCCGCACCTGTTGCTGCCGCCAGATAATAGGCCGCCAACATGGAGGCATTACTTCCGCTGGGCTCATTTCCGTGAATACTGTATCCCATATAAATCACCGCAGGCATGGCCGAAATATCCAGTCCGGAAGAACTACTGGGGTCAGTGAGTTTTACGTGCTGTTCCCGGATCTCTTCCAGGCGGGAATGATTTTCAGGAGAAGTGATGGTAAGAAGTAAAAGTGGCCTGTTTTCATAT
>JAOUKJ010000411.1 GCA_029882675.1 Cyclobacteriaceae bacterium | reverse complement strand
CTATTAGAGGTTCCCTTACCTTTTTCAGCACCTTTGGTAAAAAAGCTCACAGTAAGGGGAATCATCGGAAATACACAAGGAGTAAGCAGGGCCAGGAGGCCACCCAGCATACCGAGTAAAAAAATTCCCCAGAGGCTTTTATCGCGCCTGCTGTAGGTATAGGACGATTCGCATTCACCGGCCGGACTGGACGTATCCAAAAGGGGAATACCATAGAGTTTCTCTTCGGTATTGCCCGGAACGAGACTGGCTTCTTCCTTTTCTTCATCCTGCCCTTCCTCTATTTTTTGTCCTGAAGCAGATACGAAAAAATTGACTTCAGCGGGGGGCAGACAACGCTCATCATCGCAAGTCATATAGGTAATGGTTCCCTTCACCGGCGTGTTGGTATCATGGAGCACTATCCGTTGCCTGAAAACAGCGCGGTCATGGTATTTCACGACATTCATTTCAAAAATGGCATCAAACCCCTCTTCCCTGTTGAGGTCGTCTTCGGTGGTCTTTCCTTGCAGGGTAAAATGATTTCCTTCATTAAAAACAATAGAAGTGGGAATGGGCCCATCTTCGCTTTCCAGATATTCTGAATAGACCGACCAGCCTTTTTCCATATTTGCTGTAAAGACAATTTCATAGGTTTTTCCATCGACCTGTTTAATGGAAGTAGTCCAACTTACCGGATCGAAAATTTGTCCATGCAGGTGAAGTGATAATAATAAAAACAGGGAAATAAGCCCTGCCAGTTTGTTTATTTTCATAGGTTAAACTTTTCTGAAATACGAGTATAAACCAAATGGTCACATATTACAAAGAAAACATATGCCATTATTTTAATTTTCCCAAAGACCACAATCTACAAAATCCCTTTTGGCTTCAAAAAGTTCCTTTTGTAGTGGATGCAGCATTTATGTTCTTAATGTCGATTTTTCCCAATTGTCACTTTTTCAGGTCATGTTCTCCGGCCACGCGATGCGCATAATGGAGACTCGCATTAAACTCATAACCCAGCAGGAGTATCACGGTAAGGATATATTGCCAGATCATAAAGGCAATAAGTGCACCAATCGATCCATACAGCTTATTGTAGGTTCCGAAGTTGGTAATATATTCAGAAAATCCGTAGGAGGCAGCCAGGCAAAGGAACGTGGCCATAACAGAACCGTAAGAAAAGAAACGCCAGTTGTAATGCACTGCCGGCCCGAAATAATAGAGGAATGAAATAGCCAGGATAAATACGATATACATGACCACAAATCGCACAAAATACAGAACGGTAACCATATAATTATCCAGGTTAATCCACTCAATACTATTTATAACGTCGATGGCAATGTTTCCGATAATCAACAGAATAATGGCCAGTACCAATACAAAGGCCAGCATAACGGTTAAGCCAATAGCCACGAGTCTCGTTTTAATGAAACCACGTTTGTCTATGGTTTTATAGCAGGCGTTGAAGGCATTCATGAGAGATAATACGCCATTTGCTGCCAGATACAATGAAAACAGGGCACCAAAAGTAAGCAGTTGGCCCCGCTGGTTACTTATAATATCTTCGATGGTTGAAGAAATGACTTCAAACATACTGGGGGGTATCAATTCGCCCAAAAAACCCATGATGCTTTCATTGCTTACTTCCGGAATAAAACCGTGAATAAAAGGAATAAGCGTAAAGAGAAAGATCATAGCGGGAAAAATTGCCACGGTGAAATTATACGCTACGCCATTCGACCGGGCGAGGATTTCATCCCTCATCACTTTTTTAATATATATACCTAAAACCTCATACAGCGATACGTCTTCATAGTTTTTGAAACGTATATTTTTCAAAAACCTCATCAGTGCCAGATAAGAAGATGTATGTGTAAGATATTTTAATATTCTTTGTCTCATGGACTAAAAAAAGGATCGAGTACTTCACTTAGCATTTCAGGGTACTTTAAAGGCCCCCCGGTTTTTTTATTCAGGAATACAAGTTGGGTTTCTCCAATATTAATCAATTTATCTGTTTCGTTATAGATCTCATAATGAAAACGTATCCGGGCTGTAGGCCGTTCCTTCACCTGAGTGATAATGCGTAGATTTTCATCGTACCTGGCAGGGGCGATATATTTCGAGTAATTTTCCAATACAGGCATAAGCACCCCTGTGGCTTCCAGTTCCTTATAGGTAAGGCCCAGCTGCCGCAGGCTTTCCACACGGCCTACTTCATAATACATGGCATAGGCACCATAATATACAAAACCCATCTGATCTGTCTCACCATACCTCACACGCACAAATGTTTCTGAGCTATACATTATTTTCCTGCTGCTTTTTGTTGTTCGATGGTAAGTTGCCGCTGATACTTGCGTGCATTGACCAGGTGGTCTTTATAAGACACTGCAAAATTGTGGTATCCTGAAAAGTCTTCCTTTGCACACATATAAACGTATTCATGTTTTTCATAGTTGAGCACAGCTTCAATAGAGCCGATGGTTGGCATGTTAATCGGCCCGGGCGGAAGACCCGCATTTCGGTAAGTGTTGTAAGGAGAATCCACTTCCTTATGTTCATTGAGCACCCTTTTTATCGTAAAATCGCCCAGTGCATATTTCAGTGTAGGATCAGCTTGCAAAGCGATTCCCTGCCTGAGTCTGTTGAGATAAAGCCCCGCCACACGGGGTTTTTCCTCGTTCTTAATGGTCTCGGCCTGAACAATAGACGCCAGGGTAGAAACTTCAACAGGTGTGAGGTTCAGTGCAGTGGCTTTGGCCTTGCGCTCTTCGTTCCAGAAAGCATCGTATTCACGATACATTCGTTGGATCACCTCTTCTGCCGTAGAGGTATAGTACATTTCATAGGTATTCGGCAGAAACATGGCAATGGTCGTCTCGGCATTGAAACCATAATCATTCTCCGAAATGAACTGCACCAATGCGGCATTGAATTCATCGGCTCCGATTACCAGGTTTTTGGTAATTTTTGGCGCCAGTTCTTTCAGCAGACGGATATTATGGAAAGTGATGTTTACCGGTTCGCGCTTACCAGACCGCAACAGCCGGATGGCCTGCAGATTGGTCATATCGGGCAGGAGCACATAACGACCCGGTTTAATGTTTTTGTCGTACTTCATCAACTTGGCCAGAAAACTAAAGGACACCAAATCATTGACAAAACGCCCTTCATAAAGCATATTTTGTACGTCCTTAAATGTCCCTTCCTGCGGGATAACAATCACCCGGCTTTCCTGCTCTACCAGCACATTTGGTGTGTATATTACCTGAAATGCATAAAATGCAAACGTGATCAGCAAAATAGCCGTCACCAGAAATGCGACAAGACCTCTAATGTTTTTCATATCAGGGGCAAAAATAAGCAAGAAAAACAGGAAATGTTAATAACATCCGAATTGTCTTCAGGCTACCCCTCTCTTCCGGTGGTTTATGCCCATAGACTCTCCGGAATAATACAGATTATTCCTGCTTTGTTATGTTTACCAAAAAAAGAAGAGTTTTCCGCCCTCCGAAATTCGGGAGTGTTCCTTTGCACAGCATATTACAATGCACGTAAAACATAACAAAGCAGGAAGATGGCCTTTATGTTAGTCTAATCTCTCAATTTCAATATCCTTCCAATAGACTTTGATTCCTCCGCCACTATGGATCTGAAGCGCTATGCTACCCTCTGCGGCACCAATTTTTTCGTCGCTTAGTGTAATCATCTCCGTGCCATTGAGCCAGGTAGTGACTGTATTGTCTACCACCCTGATTTTCATCGTATTCCATTTGCCAAATTTGAGTGCCTTGTCCTTTTCAGGATCAGGCTTTATCAACCATCCGCGGCCATACGACTCATAAACACCCCCGGTATCATGTCCGGGAGGAGCTACCTCAGCCTGCCATCCGGTAATCTTGGTTCCTTCCAGTGACGACCTGAAAAAGACTCCGCTGTTGCCATTGGCTTCCTGTTTGAATTTAACGGTTAACTCAAAATTCTTAAAAATTTCTTCTGTGGCCAGATAACCGTATTCTGCATCGGGACCACTTTCTGATATCAACAACCCCTTTTCAACATACCATTTTTCTGTTCCGTGGATCTTCCAGCCTGTAAGGTCTTTCCCGTTG
>JAOUKJ010000410.1 GCA_029882675.1 Cyclobacteriaceae bacterium | reverse complement strand
CAGGCCAGTAAGATCTACTTTGGCATCGGGCCAGGAAACATTGCGGGTTTGCAGAGCCCCGGCCATATTTCCACCGGTATATGCACCTTCCAGGTTGAGCTTTGAGTATCCACTCAGGTAATTGACTTCAAAGGTAAGGCTGAATTGTCTGTTGACCGGCACCAGGAGTTCTACACCGCCCTGATAGCCCCATCCGGGTTTGTTGGTAAACTTCAGATCGGCATTAGCTACAGCCCATTGCTCGTAGTCTCTGATCTGTCGGTCAAGGTTTCCGTAGTTGAGTTTATTGAAAACACTATAGAATCCAAATACACCCCCTTTCATCGTGAAAGTAGCTGACTTGGAACCCATTTGAAAATAAAGCTCCAGTGGCACATATCCGGTAAAGTTTGGACCATACAGCGGTTTTTGACTTTCAAAAGGCAATCCTTTGATATTCAGCCCGGGCATTCTATATACCGTAATACCCGTCTGCACACCCAGGTAATCAGAAAAAGGGAGGGCTACTCCGCGGTAGGAGAATGGGCTTACGGGCATTGACAATTCTCCATTTTTAGGAAAAAAAAAGGAAAAAGATATACCCATATTCTGAGTCATGGCCAGTGGGCCGCTGCACAGAAGGGCTATCAGTAATATTTGTTTAATTTTTATCATACGACTTTTAAATTTACGGCTGTTAGCAATAATACCTGATATTAGCAATAACACCAACACAAGCTGGAAATAAGGCACAAAGATATTAGCTCGACTTCCGCATTACAAACGATATTACCTGCGACATGGTTCTTTTCACCTCCATCAAATACTTTTTAGCCAAACCTAACAAAATCCTCATATCAATATGCAACCTAATAGTGAAACCTTTTGTCTTTAGTCTGAGTTAATAAATACGTGCAAGGAAAGACGATACACCTTCATGATGATCTGGTAAAGCTTTGCCAGTCCGGGGATACAAGGAGCCACAGAAAGCTTTACAACTTGTACTCAAAAGCCATGTACAATATCTGTTACCGCATGGTGAACGATGCGGATGACGCTGCAGATATATTACAAGAGGCTTTTGTCAGTGCCTTCAGAAATCTGGAAAGCTATCATGGGGATGCCACTTTCGGTGCATGGCTTAAAAGGATAGTGATCAATAAAGCGATCAATTTCCTTAAAAAGCGAAGATTAGATTTGGAACCGCTGAATGAAGGGAACCATGTATGGGAAAAAACTGAAGAGCCTTACGATACCAATAATTATAATATTCATAGTATAAAAAAGGCCATTCAGCAACTGCCGGAAGGTTACAGGTTGGTGTTCTCGCTGTATCTATTGGAGGGATATGACCACAGTGAAATCGCCGGGATACTTGGCATTACGGAGTCGACCTCCAAATCGCAGTATAACAGGGCGAAAAAAAAATTAAGAGAGCTGCTTAACACAGAATACAATGACGACGGAAGACAACGAAGATCAACTTGAAAGGTTCATCAAAAAAAATCGTGAACACCTGGACGAGAAGGAACCACCGGTAACCGTCTGGAAAAATATAGAGCGCAGGATCGGATTATCGCGTGGCCGGTATATGTTTTTATGGAAAGCTGCGGCCATTCTATTTTTCACCACTTCAGTAGCGCTTTATTCACAAAAAACCGATTCAAATAAAAGTGACGAAACACAAACCACTGTGGCCGTCAGTGGGGATTTCAGTCATGTAGAAGCCTTTTATTTTGACATGATCGATGAGAAAAAAGAAATGCTCGTATCCTTCACCGGTAAGGAGCTGGCACTTTCGCCCGAAGCGATACAGGATCTTTACAAGCTTGATGCGATGTATAAGTTATTAAAGGAAGAACTGGTGGATAATCCTTCTGAAAAAGTGGTTGATGCCTTAATTCTTAACCTACTTATTCGTGTAGACATTCTCAACAAGGAGCTAAAGGAAAAAGACCACAAGAGCGGTGTTGGAAATGCTTCACCGGCTTAATTCGCATTTATGATCAATCTATTTTATTTTTATTGTCAAAGCAATACTGCAATACAAACCTTCTTTTTCCCAAAATCCCGAGAGTAGTTATATACCTAAAATCCGCAAACGAATTTTGGTATAAAAGAAAAAGATGTTTTCACGCCCAATACCGGTAGTGAGCTTCAGAAACTTTCCATTTCTTTCAATTCTTCTACCCTGCCATTTTCACATTTTAGCGTACGTAAAGGATGGGCCTTTACCAGCTGGTGGTCATGTGTAGCCATCAAAATGGCTGTACCACTGTTATTAATCTCCAGAAAGAGCTTAAAAATCTCATCCGACACCACGGGATCAAGGTTTCCGGTAGGTTCGTCGGCAAGCAGTGCAACGGGTTCATTGAGCAATGCCCGGGCGATCACTACACGTTGCTGTTCTCCTCCTGACAACTGATGAGGCATTTTACTTTGGGCTGATCCCAACCCTACACGCATTAATACTTCAGTAAGCCGGGCCTTCATTTTTGATTTCTCTTTCCACCCGGTGGCCTGCATTACAAAGATCAGATTTTCAGACACCGTACGGTCTGGAAACAACTGAAAGTCCTGAAAAATTATACCTAATTTTCTTCGGAGCATTGGAACCTGTTGTTTTTTAAGGCCTTTGATCAGGTAGCCTGCCACGTTCATATATCCTTCTCTAAAAGGCAGGTCGGCATATAAAGTTTTAAGCAGGGAGGACTTCCCTCCTCCCGTGCGCCCAATCAAAAAAACGAACTCTCCTTTCTCCACATCAAAATTCACATTAGAAAGTACAGGTTTGTCCTCCTGATAGATGGTGGCCTTTTGTACTTCTATTACATGTTGAGAGGAGAATGAGCTCATCATCCGTTACCTTTTTTATAATCTGCCAAAAATTGCTCCAAGCCACTATCCGTAAGGGGGTGCTTCAACAACCCGGTAATGACTTTCAAAGGGCATGTAACTACATCTGCACCAATTTCAGCACATTCCACAAGATGCATGGTATGCCTGATGGATGCTGCCAAAACTTCGGTCTCAAAACCATAGTTGTCATAAATATCGACAATCTGAGCAATGAGTTGTAATCCATCCGAAGAAATATCATCGAGCCTGCCAATAAATGGAGACAAATAGGTGGCCCCCGCTTTTGCAGCCAGTAAGGCCTGTCCAGCAGAAAAAACCAACGTACAGTTTGTCCTTATTCCTTCATCACTCAGGTATTTAATGGCCTTGATACCATCTTTGATCATCGGTATCTTAACCACAATTTTATCATCAATGGTCACCAATTCTTCAGCTTCCCTGATCATTCCGGCAAAATCTGTAGAAATGACTTCTGCACTTACATTATCATCTACAATATCGCAAATGGCTTTGTAATGGGCTCTGATGTTGGCCTCGCCTGTAATTCCCTCTTTGGCCATGAGGCTGGGATTGGTAGTCACCCCGTCAAGTACACCCAGGTCATAAGCTTCCCTAATCTCATCCAGATTGGCTGTGTCTATAAAAAATTTCATAATTTCTCTTTCATTATATTTTAAAATATTGTCAACAAAACTAATGATTATGAAGGACTAATCATAACCTTGCTATCCGGCCTGTTCCATCATTTCCATCACCCGTGCGAAATCACTCTTGTACAGGCCTTTCACCTTTTCCAACGTTTCCAAAGGCATTTTTATTAGTTCATCCGTATTCTGCACGGCCTGAAGTGGTGTTTTTATTCCGGGTATGACGGTTGAAACGCCTGGGTAAGAAGTCAGGAAACCCAGGCTAAATCCCGTTTTAGAGGCTTCTAACTCATCAGCCAACGGCCATACTTTTTCGAGGCTGTCTAAAGAACTCTCCAGCACCTCTTTTGTCAGACGGAATGAACGATGATCATTTTCATCAAAGCGGGTATTTATATTAAACTTACCGGTAAGCAGTCCAAACTGAAGCGGCATGCGGGCAATGATGCCAAAACCCTTTTTTCTGCTTTCTTCCACGATGCCAGCAGCTTTTTGATTAATGACATTAAAAACAATCTGAAAGCCACTACCCAGGTTGTTCTTCAGCAGGAATTCTGCTTCGGGTTCCGGATAAAAGGTATTTAAAGACACGCCCCAATACCTGATTTTTCCTTCTTGCTTGAG
>JAOUKJ010000032.1 GCA_029882675.1 Cyclobacteriaceae bacterium | reverse complement strand
TCAAAACATAATCAATGCGTAGAATTACATATTTATGATAAAGACTTTTACCTATTCTATTGTTTTGGTACTTAGCTGATTTTTTATACTTTTAGAAGTTCAAACAAATGATAATATGGGTATTGAGATGAAATCAAGAAGGCGTTTTGTCGGGAAATCATTATTGGCCTTAGGTGCAGCTGGCCTTGTTTCTCCTGTGCAATCATTTAATATTGTTTCACGAGCTACCTCAAAAGGTGAAATTGTGGGTCATGGAGATTTTAAGTATAGGGTAAACAAAGAATGGGGGGTGCAGGATCCTTCCAGTGTTCCGGTGAAAGACTGCCATGAAATGGTGCAGGATCGCAAAGGAAGACTTATACTCTTGACCAACCATACAAATAATAATGTAATCTTCTATGATAAGTCGGGTAAGGTGAAATCTACCTGGGGTGGAAAATTTCCAGGCGCTCATGGCCTTACATTATCACAGGAAGGAGAGGAGGATTTTTTGTTTATTACAGACCACGACAGGCATATGGTTTTTAAAACCACCCTCGATGGAAAAATACTTATGGAGCTGGAGTACCCCAAAGAGACAGGTGTTTATGAGGAACCGGGCAAATATAAGCCAACAGAGGTGGCAGTGGCACCCAATGGTGATTTTTATGTAGCGGATGGTTATGGTCAAAATTATATCATTCAGTATAGTGCAAGCGGGGAATACATCAGGCATTTCGGGGGTACGGGTGATGGGGAGGAACAGTTTCAGTGCTGCCATGGAGTAACACTCGATACACGTGATGTAAAAAATCCTACCTTACTGATATCTTCCCGTACCAAACAGGAGTTTAAGCGTTTTACCCTGGAAGGTAAGCATTTGGAAACAATACAAATACCCGGGGCCTGGGTTTGTCGCCCGGTGATCAAAGGTGAAAACCTTTATTTTGCAGTGATTGTGACAAAAACATGGGACAGCTTCGATGGAATGATTGCCGTTTTAGATAAAAACAATAAAGTGGTTTCCTTCCCCGGGGGGATGGCACCTGACTACGAAAATGGGAAGTTAAAGCCAGCGAGTTCAGATCGTGCTACTTTTTTCAATCCCCATGACGTATGCATAGATGACGATGAAAACATCTATGTGCCTCAGTGGGCTTCAAAAAACACCTATCCGGTGAAATTGGAACGGATATAGGTTTAGCCTACGGCCATAGGCGCTGGAGTGAAGCAAAGTATAAGTATAATCAGGCTAATCCACCCGAGGAGCATTCTGCCGTCAGTGAGCTTTTCTTCTTTTTCAGATGGAGGGTGAAATACACCTACAAAGCGACCGATGAGAAATGCCAGAAGGAGCCAGCCGGTATACCCCTCTACCTTCGGGAATTGCCAGGCAATGAGAAACTGTACTGAGAAAATAATTGTGGCGTACATCAGGCGATCACGATTGCTGAAGTTCATACTCTGTAGACAGATGTATAAAAAACCGATATACAAAGGAATATAGATGATCAGGTCTTCCACGGGCATGCTTAGGTTTATAAATCCCAAACCTGCATAAAAGAGCAGGCCAAAAAATGCAATAGAAGCGATGATCGTATGTCCCTTTTTGCCAAAGAGGCCATAAACCACATGGCCACCATCGAGTTGGCCTATGGGCAATAGGTTGAGGGCCGTGAAAAACAGGGCGAGAAATCCGGCAAAGAGAAAGGGATAATGTGCAAACTCATAGGGATTGGGGATGAGCGCTTTGTCTGCTTCGGGAACTATGTAATTTTCAAACAGGGCGATCATCAGGCTTTTCTTTATGTATAAAAAAGGGCCAATGTTGGAAGAGAAAACGGTGTCTGGTAGCATCTCAAGATAGTCATTGTCGACATATCCTTTCATCATATCCCGGGTTACCACGGTGTCGGGATGATATACGTAGTTGGCGTAATCTTCCCCAAAATAGTGGTATTCCGGGTGTATTTCATAAACATATTCTTTCGATGGCAGGTGGGTATATCCATAAAACAGGACTCCCATGGCAATGACAAAACCGGCCAAAGGGCCTGCAATACCTATGTCGAAATTTTGAGTAGTTGATTTGACACGTTCCTTTAGCTTGATCACAGCGCCCAAGGTGCCAATCATGGATGGGATAGGAGGTAGGGGTATAAAAAAGGGTAGTGAAGATTTGATGTTGTATTTGCGGGCTGAAAGGTAATGCCCAAACTCATGGAATAAAAAGATGGTTAGAAAAGGGATTGAAAAATAAAATCCATCAGTAAATTCAGAGAAGCTGAGCATGCCCAGGATCAAAAACTTTCCATGTTGCCACTCTGCTCCGGCAATGGTGGTGGTGATGAGCGTGGCGATAAAAAGTGCGCTGTGAATGAGGTATGTCTTGGTTTGTTTATTCATTGAAGTGAGTAATCCAGATTTCCGGATGTGTGACGTGAAAAGTTTGAATGCCTAGTTTTTGTGCTCCTTTAAGGTTTTCCATGGTGTCATCCAGGAAGAGAAACTCTGCGGGATTCAGTGCGTTGTCGTCAATGACATGTCTGAAAATTTCAGCATCAGGTTTACGCATCTTCACTTCATTGGAATAATATACTTTATGGAACACTTCATCCATAGCAGCTATGCCGCTACTTTGATGCAATATTTCATTGAACCGGGAGAGGTGGAGGTCATTGGTATTGCTCAAGAGCATGAGTTGAAAGGAGTCTCTCAGGCTCATTAGTTTTTCCACCCGATGTTTGGGGATCTCGCCCAGCATACTATTCCAGGCATTGTCGATTTCTGCATCATCCAAATTGGTGTGAAGGTATTCGTTTATTTCGTGTCGAAATTCAGCCGTGGAGATCAAACCTTTTTCATATTGCCTGAAAAATTCAGGTTGCCCATAGGAAATCATCAGTTTTTCCAGGTCAACCCCTGCAATTTCAGCGAAGCGTTTTAAGGTTCTGTCAATGTGTAAATCGATGACTACGCCCCCTAAATCGAAGATTAATACTTTTATTTTTTTCAAATTTAAAATCGTTGTTGTGTATTACGCAGCAAATATGTAATATTGCACTTCTTTTTCCAAGACAGGTAACAAATACCGGTTGGAATTAAGAAGGATTGAAAGGGCCCATAGCTCACCCCGAGGCTTCGGGGGGTTGAGCACCTGACTCGTAATCAGGAACCCGCCCCGATTAATTTGGGATTATCGGGTCAGATTTGAGTCTTGATTAGTGTGTAGGAGCCAAAGATATTTTATTGCCCCAAAAGGGCCCATAGCTCACCCCGAGGCTTCGGGGGGTTGAGCACCTGACTCATAATCAGGGTTAGGCTTGAGTTTTGGTTAGTGTGTGTAGGAGCCAAAGATATTTTATTGCCCCAAAAGGGCCCATAGCTCACCCCGAGGCTTCGGGGGGTTGAGCACCTGACTCATAATCAGGGTTAGGCTTGAGTTTTGGTTAGTGTGTGTAGGAGCCAAAGATATTTTATTGCCCCAAAAGGGCCCATAGCTCAGTTGGTTAGAGCACCTGACTCATAATCAGGTGGTCCCAGGTTCGAGCCCTGGTGGGCCCACTTAAAAAGCCCGGATATTCCGGGCTTTTTGTATTTTATACAATCGAGTATAACCGTATTTGTTGTCCCCATGCTTTTTGGAATGCCATGGATAATGCGGGCTATATCTCCATAAAAAAGGCCCTCACTTACAGCAAGGGCCTTTTTTTATTCCATTGGATATTTTAAGACAAATTATAGCTTGTATTTTACCTTTAAATACACTCCCCTGCCACGGGTACTATAGCCGTGTATTTCCTGATAACTCACATTAAAAATGTTGTCAATGCGAAGTGTGGTATTCAGGTTTTTGATCAGTTCATACCGTACTGTCAACCCTGTCAGGGTGTAGTTGCCTACCTCTGAACGGCCAAGTGCTCCCCAGGGGCCCAGCGTAACATCGTAAAAGATGTCACTGCGCTGACCGGCATGACGCAGGTCAGCCTGGAGGTGGAGCTGTTCTGTGGGTTGGTAGCTGACAAAAAGATTGGCCGTATTCGACCGGCGCGTAAGGCCTTCGATAACGATTTCTTTGTTTAGAAATTCACCGGTGTTGAACAACTGTACATGATAATCCTGTGTGTGATCTGAGTTCTCAGGCAGGTAATGGAGTTTGCCTTTCACCAGACTGATATTGGCTCCAAGGGTCAGGTTCTCGATGGGTTGGGTTTGTATGCTCCCCTCGATTCCCTGGTTGGTCTGGTTGCCCAGGTTTAAATAGGTGTCGCCGCGGTAGTCGTTGCGCATCCAGTCGTTGCCCAGCGTGTCCAGTCCAATGGCCTTATCCCAGAGATACACGTACTCAATCAGGTTTTCTACCTGTGTTTGAAATACAGCCATACTAAAGCTGGTGGTTTTGCCAGCTTGCTGCTTAATGCCCAGTTCAATAGTCTGTGAAGATTCTGATTTCAGATCGATATTTCCACGCGTAATGCCCGAAGCCCAGTTGGCATTTGGATCATACAACCGGTATAAGGCAGGTGCATTAAACCCGGTGGCAAACGAAGCATAGGCCAGCGCTCCCTTCCAGGCCTTTACGCTGGGATTGACCTCCCAGGTGAGATAATTGCCAAAGGTGCTGTGATTGTTGAAACGAGCGCCCAATGCCAGTTGAACTTTGTCCAGTCCGGCCGACAATGCCCCGCCGTTGATGTCAATATGGGTAAAGATACTGTTGGTGCGGGTATGGATGTCAAACGTGTCCAGATCGGTCTCGGAGGTGTAAAACCAGGCTTTGTTGGTGTAGTATGACTTTGAGGTCATCGTCTCTCCATAGCTGCCACCGCCCAATATTACTGAGGTATAGGCTGTTTTGTAATTGGCCTGTATCTCATTGTTGTCCACTGTGCCCTGATAGGTGGCTTCAAACCATGCCCGGTCGTAATTGCCTGCCTGATCCACAATAGAAGAATCGTCAAGTATAGCGCGTTTCATGGCGGTGTAGCCACCCAGATATTTGATGTTAATATTGTCATTGATCTGGTATGCGGCCTGCCAGGAGAAAAGGTTGCGGTTGAAATCGACAACATGGTTTTCATCATCATTGTAGGCGCCGTCATCGATGTCAAGAGATTGGGAGGTCATTTTATAGGAACCGAAAACATCCCATTGCTTATTATTAAAACCGGCCTTTCCAATAAGGTCTGTTTTGCTAAATCCATCCATATCGCGATTTTTGAATACGCCTGTTGTGGTAACTGTATCAAGGGTGGCATCGATTCCGTTTATTTTGGCGTTGAGCACTTCCCCACTGATGTAAAAACCACTTTCGGTGCTGTAGTTGATGTATACCTGTTCTTCCAGTTCCAGGGTAGATTTTCCAAAGGTGCCAGCTTTAACGCCGGCATTTCCACTTAATCCTGTTTTTGCGCCTTTTTTCGTAATAATATTGATGATTCCCCCAATAGCAGATGACCCATAAAGTGTGCTATGTGAACCCCTTAGGACTTCAATTCGCTCAATATTGGCAGTAGATAGCTCAGCCAGGTTGATGGCATTGTCCACTGATGAAGGATCGGTAATCCTTATCCCATCAATGAGGATGAGGGTGTGTTCGCTGTTGGCACCGCGCAGGTAAATATGCTGTAGAGAACCCGGATTTTGTCCCGTACCAACAATGTAAATACCTTCCAGTCCTGACAACAGTTCTGAGACATTGGAGTAGGGTGAGTTTTGAATGTCTTTGGCCGAGACCACGGCCATGCTTCGTCCTACATCGCTGAGGTTTTGTTCGGTGCGCGAAGCCGTAACTACTATTTCCTGTAGGTTTTGGGTAATCAGGGTATCTTGTGCCCCGGCCTGATTAAATGCAATTACCATAAAAGTGGCCGTGATACCTGTTGCTAATTGCCGGCAAAAGGATAGAAGGCCTGTGTTTTTTTTGTTCATAGTTATTGTATAAAAGGTTAACACTATGAACTTTCTGGGATTGGTTATGAAGATGCCCAAAGTATTGCGGGCTGCCTCATCGCTTTTCACCCGAAAGCTCTGAAAAATTTAAGGATATTGGCAGGTCTTCTGACTCACCCCACTTTTAAGGCCTTCCCATCCCCGGAGGAATAGTGGCATAGGTTCTTAAAAGCTGTTTTAGGGTTTACAGCTGCGGGTACAGTTCCGGTTTTTCACCGGATTCCCTTTTCAAACCCGGCATTGTAGGTGCACGAGTTTACCAAAATCGAGGCAAAGATAGAATGAAAAGTTGATATTGAAATATGATTTCGATCATAAAGAGGAGGATTTATTTTTATTGTAAAATCGCTTTTTTTCATTGCGAATACATTATTTTGGCTGGAAAGGCTTACCTTTCAGGTTCCAAAAAAAATAAATTAGTTATGTCACTTACACCATCAAATATGATTCCTTTGGGAACACAAGCTCCTGATTTTGAACTGATGGACGTGATCACCAATAAGCGACTCACTCTTGATGATGTGCGTTCAGAAGTAGCTACTGTGGTTATGTTTATTTGCAACCACTGCCCCTATGTTAAATATGTGCAACCTGAAATTGTCCGGTTGGCTAATGATTATTTGTCAAAGGACATCGGTTTTGCGGCGATTAGCTCCAATGATTATGAAGCCTATCCGGAAGACCATCCTGACAAAATGAGAGAAGTGGCTAAAAAATGGAAATTTCAATTTCCTTATTTGGTAGATGATACACAGGTGGTCGCTAAAAAGTATGATGCAGCCTGTACTCCGGATTTCTATATTTTTGATCATCACTTGAAATTGGTCTATCGCGGTCAGTTGGACAGTTCCCGTCCTGGAAATGATAAGCCACTCAATGGACAGGATATGCGCAGAGCCCTGGATGATATCATTAAAGGTGTGCCTGTGAGTACAGATCAGATGCCCAGTCAGGGATGTAATATTAAGTGGAAGTGACTTTCCGGGTGATTAGTATGAAGCCTGATTACAAATAATTTGCTGCGAATAACTAACCCTACTTTGTCAACTTATGAAAAATCCAATTTGAATGTTTTGCGCGCCCCCGTGCAATACTTGCGTCTCTGCGCCTCCGGGAGTAATATTTTTCCACCCAGAAGGAAACTTGACAAAGTAGGGCCAACTTGTAGGAAAGGCGACACAAAACCAATTTGCAGGACCATAAGCATCTTTTAATTGGACGTGGTATAAGCCCGGCCAAATAAAATTTATTAGTGGTCACGCAGATAAGCTAAACAAAACATTTATAACTGACCGTTCTGTTCTTTTTTTGGATAATCAAAAAACACAAATTCACCACCATTAAAATCAACATCTTCCCAGGTTTCTACATCAAACGTACAGCAAAAAATGCCAGAGGTAGGGATATTATGAATATCAACATGACATAGTTTGTTGGCAAACCCTGTGAATCCGGGATTATGTCCGAAGAGCATCAGGGAATTTATATCATTTGGTTGAGCCGATACGATATCCAGCAGTTCCAGAGTGTAGGCGTGATAAATTTTTTTATTGACCACTATTTTTTCAGCAGGATATCCGATTTTTCCTGCGATTTCACGACATGTGTCAATAGCCCTTTTGGCCGGACTGGTTAGCATCAGATCCGGGAGGATGCCCTTCTTTGCCAGACGTTCGCCCATTTCAGGCGCATTTCGCTGACCCCGTTTGTTTAAAGGACGGTCTATATCAGTCAGCTCAGGGAAGTCCCAGCTGGATTTGGCATGACGTACCAGGTACAGGGTTTTCATGTCAGCTTAGCGTTTGAGTTTTTTGTATTTAATGCGCTTTGGCATTAATTCGCCCAGTCTTTTTAACTTATCTTCTTCATATTCGGAAAAGGTTCCCTCAAACCATGATGCCTCAGATTCTCCTTCAAATGCGAGGATATGCGTACATACCCTGTCTAGAAACCACCGATCGTGTGATATGATCACTGCACAACCCCCAAAATTTTCCAGGGCTTCTTCCAGGGCACGCAATGTATTTACGTCAAGGTCGTTGGTAGGCTCATCAAGCAATAACAGATTACCACCCTGTTTGAGGGCTATAGCCAGATGAAGTCGGTTGCGCATACCCCCTGACAGTTCCTTCACTTTTTTCTGTTGTTCCTGACCGGTGAAATTAAACTTACTGACATAAGCGCGAGAATTAATCAGTCGGCCGCCGAGTTCCACCGTTTCGTTCCCGCCCGAAATAGCTTCCCAAACAGAGGCCTCCGGATCAAGCGAAGCATGTTCCTGATCCACGTAGGCTATCTGTACGGTAGGGCCCACTTCAAAGTCCCCTTCATCGGGTTGTTCCTGGCCTGTGATCATTTTAAAAAGAGTGGTTTTTCCGGCGCCATTAGGGCCGATAATGCCAACAATTCCTCCCTGTGGCAGCGAGAAACTAAGGTTTTCGTAAAGGAGTCTGTCTCCAAAGCCCTTGGCTACTTTATTGGCCACGATCACCTTATCCCCCAGGCGCGGTCCTGGTGGGATGAAAAGCTCTAGTTTGGCTTCCTGTTCTTTGGCGTCCATGTGTAGCAGTTTATCATAGGCATTGAGTCGTGCCTTGCCCTTGGCATGACGAGCCTTTGGGGCCATGCGTATCCATTCCAGCTCGCGTTGTAGGGTTTTTTGTCTTTTAGACTCGGTTTTTTCTTCCTGCAAAAGCCGCTTTTGTTTCTGATCCAGCCAGGAGGAGTAATTTCCTTTCCAGGGTATCCCTTCGCCCCGGTCGAGCTCAAGAATCCACCCGGCCACATTATCCAGAAAATAACGATCGTGGGTCACCGCGATTACCGTACCCTTGTATTGTTGCAGGTGCTGTTCCAGCCAGTGAACCGATTCTGCATCCAGGTGGTTGGTGGGTTCGTCCAGTAAAAGGACATCAGGTTCTTTCAGAAGTAGTCTGCAGAGTGCCACACGGCGCTTTTCGCCACCGGACAGATTTTTTATCAAAGAATCACCGGGAGGAGTACGGAGTGCATCCATAGCCAGGTCGAGCTTACTTTCAATGTCCCATGCACCCACATGGTCGAGTTTCTCCTGGATGTCCCCTTGCTTGACGATGAGTTTGTCCATGGCATCCGGATCGGCCAGAATGTCCGGATCGGCAAACTTCATATTAATATCTTCATATTCATTCATCAGATCCATAATGGCCGACACCCCTTCTTCTACAATTTCTTTCACTGTCTTGTCCGGGTCGAGCTGAGGTTCCTGTTCGAGTAGACCAACGCTGTATTCACTATCGCTGACCACTTCACCTTGTATTTCTTTGTCGAGTCCGGCAATGATGCGTAGCAGGGAAGATTTTCCAGATCCATTAAGGCCTAAAACACCTATTTTGGCTCCGTAGAAAAAGGACAAATAGATGTTTTTAAGTATGATTTTGTTTGGTGGGTAAGTCTTACTTACCCCAGCCATGGAAAAGATAATTTTTTCGTCGCTCATAAGGCCAAATATAAAGAGTGAAAATGAATTTCAGTCATCAAAATGAATATCTTTCTCAACAATTCAATAACCATATTTTAAGAATTTTTCGGAGGTGTGGCCTTAAAAAGGCTCATTCCATGTAGTACCCAGGCAGCAATGAAGGCCGTACCCCCAACGGGGGCTACCATACCAAAAGCTGTAATGTCGGTAAAGCAAATCAAGTAGATTGACCCGCTGAAAAGGAAAATACCAATGGTGAATAAAAGGGCAACTGTTTTTTGAAACCGCAATTTCATTGATTGGGCGATTAAAGATGTGACAAACAATCCGATGGCATGAATCATTTGGTACCTTACTGCTGTCTCAAAACTGTCAAGCCGGCCGGATTCAGTAAGCATGTCTTTCAGGGCATGGGCTCCGAATGCGCCCAGTGCCACAGCAAGGGCCATGAAAAAGCTGGCCAGGATGAGGGAGGTTTTAATATTCATGGTTTTTATTTGAGTTTTAACTGATTGGCAAAGTTCATAAAAAAATTAAGAGATTCAGGATTTCGGAGTGCATCTTTGTTCAAAGTTGCATCTGTTCCCTGTCCGGATAATATTTTTTTAACAGGGGTTTCCACTTTTTTACCACTAATGGTATAAGGTACTTCTGCAATGGCAATGATATCATCCGGCACATGACGAGGTGAACATGTAGTACGGATTGCATTATTAATTTTTTTTGAGAGCAGCTCGTTAAGGGTAACTCCTGCATTTAATACCACAAACAAGGGCATATAGAAATCACCATTCGATTTTTCAATACAAACCACCAGGCTATCCTTTATTTCTTCAAGAGCATCTGTAGCACTGTAAATCTCGCTGGTGCCAATACGCACACCGCCACGGTTGAGCGTAGAATCAGAACGACCGTAAATAACTATACCTGATCGTGGCGTAATTCTCGTCCAATCACCGTGTCGCCAGACACCGGGGAAGTCTTCGAAATAGCTGGCCTGGTATCGTTCAAAATTTTTATCGTTCCAGAAATAGACAGGCATGCAGGGCATGGGCTTGGTGATAACCATTTCACCTACCTGATCAACAATGCTATCGCCTTCCTCATTGAAAGCTTCGAGTAAGCATCCCAGCGCCCGACACTGGATTTCTCCGCTATATACAGGCCAGAGTGGATTACCTCCTACAAAAGCGCTGCAAACGTCGGTGCCTCCACTGATGGATGCTACCCAGAGATCTTGTTTCACTTCTTTATATAGCCAGTCAAATCCTTCAGGAGGCAGGGGGGATCCTGTGCTCCCAATAGACACCAGCGCAGAAAGATCGTAATCTTTTCCGGGGTGAGTTTCTGCTTTCATATTGGCCGTGATATAGCCTGCACTGGTGCCAAAATGAGTAATCCGAACCTCCTCAGAAAATTTCCACAATACGTTCATGTCAGGGTATGCCGGACTGCCATCGTACAATACGGCGATGCCCTTGCATAAGAGGGAGGCCTGGATGTAGTTCCACATCATCCAGCCGGTGGTCGTATACCAAAAACACCGGTCACCGGGTTTTATATTATTGTGAAAAGTGAGGTATTTTAAGTGTTCCAGCAATATGCCGCCATGACTATGGGTAATGGGTTTGGGCAATCCCGTGGTGCCCGAAGAATATAAAACCCAGATAGGGTGCGCAAATGGCACCCTTTCAAAATCAAGCGTACAGCTTTCATCGTTGGTGAGGTCATCCCATCGTAATGCTCCCGGGAGTGGGTCGTCCTGCTCATTCAGGTAGGGTACTTCTATAGCGATTTCCAACGTAGGTAGTTCTTGTCGGAGTTGACGTACAACCTCATGCCTGGAATGGGCTTTTCCGTTGTAAGTATACCCGTCAATGAAAAATAAAACTTTCGGGTTGATCTGCCTGAACCGGTCAATGACCGACCTGACCCCGAAATCAGGAGAGGTGGCTGACCAGATGGCCCCCAGAGCATTAGTAGCTAAAAAAGCGATGTTGGCTTGTGGGCAATTGGGCAAATAAGCGGCTATCCGATCGCCTTTTTTAACCCCTGCCGACCTCATATACCGGGAGAGTGATGCCACCTGTTGTCGAAGGATTTGCCAGCTTATTTCTTTGGCGGAGTCATTTTCCCTTTTGTAAACCAAAGCGGGGTAATTATTGGTGTAATTCCTGAATATGTGCTCAGCATAGTTGAGCTTTGAACCTTCAAACCAACGTGTGTGTGGCATTTTATCTTCAGAGCAGACCTGATGGTATTGGCCGGAATGGAGAACATCAAAGTATTTCCAAATCGTTTCCCAAAAGATCGGGATATTTGCGACAGACCATTCCCAAAGCGATGAATAATCAGAAAAATCGCCGTAGTTTTTTTCCCTGAGCCAGTTGGTGTAGGCCTGAATATTGGAATGGTCTTTAAAACTTTTGTCAGGTTGCCACAGTAACCTGGCTTCATCATTATTTTTCATAACGCAACAGGATGCTTTGCGATTGCAGCTTGTCCTTGCTGAGTTGTGTTTGAAGTGCGTCCAGATTATCAAAATGCATGTCACCCCTGATGTGGCAAATGAATTCTATGGTGAGGTCTTTGTCGTAAATATTTTGATCAAAATTGAAAATATTTACTTCAATTGACCGGTTTTGCCCATTGAGGGTAGGGCGTTTGCCAATGTACAACATTCCCCCGTACCAGCTTTCCTCAAACCTGACCCGTACAGTGTAAACACCATCAGCAGGTACCAGCTTTATGGGTGAATTTACGAAAATATTAGCAGTTGGAAAACCTATTCTTCGACCAATTTCATCTCCTTTTGTTACATTACCTGTTAAATGATATTTATACCCTAAAAGGTGGTTGGCCTGTTCAATAGCTCCCTGGCTAAGGGCATTTCTTATTTTTGTGGAACTAACTCCCATATCATCAACCTCCTGCCTTGGAATTTCTTCAATTTCAAAGCCATAATTATGGCTGTTTTGAGTCAGGTGATCAAAACTTCCTTCCCTGTTTTTCCCAAACCGGTGATCATAACCAATAACCAGCTTTTTTGTTCCAATACCATCAATTAATATTTGTTGAATAAATTCCGTAGAGCTCAACTGGGCAAAATCTTTGGTAAAAGGGATACGGATCAAATGGTCAATGCAGTTTTCGGCGAGAAGTGCTTCGCGTTCTTCCAGGGTATTAAGCAGGTGAAGGGGCTCGTTGGGATACAATACCAATCTTGGGTGTGGCCAAAACGTGATCAGTACGGTTTCTCCTCCATCGTTTTTGGCAATTTGGCAGAGCCTGTCTATGATTTTTCTGTGGCCGTAATGAACGCCATCAAAGGTGCCACTGGTTACAACGGCATGTTTTAATTTACTGAAACCGTTTAAGCCATTATAGATTTTCATGTGAGGTGAGTTCTTCTATACTTTTAGCGTCTTCTACTGAAAAATCGCCAATTTTTGTTCGTCTAAGCGCCGCGAGATACGCCCCCGTGCCCAGTTTTTCACCGAAATCCCGGGCAATACTCCTTATATAAGTGCCTTTGGAACATACAATTCTAAACTTTACTTCCGGTAAAATCGCTTCTACTTCAAATTTAGTGATTTCTATTTCTTTGGGATTGAGTTTCACTTCTTTTCCTTTCCGGGCTGCTTCATAAGCCCGCTTGCCCTCTACGCGTACCGCTGAATAAATCGGGGGTACCTGTAGCTGTCTGCCCAGAAAGGACTTTGCCACTTCTGAAATATTTTGAGCCGTTATGTGCGTGATGTCTTTGGGATTCTGTATTGTGGTCTCCAGGTCATAGGAAGGAGTTGTATGCCCAATCACGAAGGAACCGGTGTATTCCTTTTCCAGTCCCATATAGCTCTCAATTTCTTTTGTTTTTTTTCCGGTACACAAAATCAACAAGCCGGAGGCCAGCGGATCAAGTGTGCCTGCGTGGCCTATTTTTTTGAGCTTAAAATGATAACGCAATTTTTTCACCACATCAAAAGAGGTCCAGTGGAGCGGTTTGTCCACCAGCAGTACTTTTTCCGGATCTTTTGGTGATTCCTGCATTACCAGTAATTAAACATGACGATTGATGCCAACACAAAACAGTAGATGGCGAAATATATCAATTGGCCTTTTTTTACTATTCGGATCATCCATTTACAGGCAATAACCCCGGAGATAAATGCAGCTAGAAAACCGGCAATAAAGGGCAGTGATCCCGTGCCATTGCTGGTCAGGGGGCTGTCGATGAGGTCTTTTACCTTGAGAAGAGTAGCTCCCGTGATGGGCGCCAATACCATGAGGAATGAAAAACGTGCTGCTTTGGTTTTATCAGTACCCAATAGCAGTGCAGTGGATATCGTGGCACCCGACCTTGATACGCCCGGTAAAAGGGCAAAAGCCTGGGCAATACCTATAACCACGGCCCGGAAAAAACTAACGTCTTTTGCCTGATTACTGTTGGTTGATACAAAATGGGAGAGGGTAAGCAAAAGTGCTGTGATCATTAGCATAGCAGAAACAAAAATAACCTTTCCTCCAAAAAAGGCCTCGATCTCGGATTCCCATAATAACCCCACAATACCCACCGGCACCATCGAAAGCGCAAGTTTTAGGACGTATAGTGTGGACTCATTGAGTTTGAATTGAAACAAATCCCTGATCAGTGTGAAAATATCCTTTCGGAAAACTAAAATAGTACTTAATGCGGTGGCACCATGCACCAATACAGAAAAGAGGAGGTTGTCCTTTCCGGCAATGCCGAGAAATACAGAGCCCAGTTCCAAATGTCCACTACTACTTACAGGCAAAAACTCAGTCAATCCTTGTAGTAAACCGAGGATAATAGCATCGATTATACTCATTTACCTTTCTGGGGGTTATGCAGTATGGCAGCTATTTCAACCATGAATCCAGCAAACACGACAATGGGTCCGAGGGTTAGGCCGGCAAAACCGAATCCATACGGTTCACTGTCTGATGACATAATGATGAAACCGAGCAGCAAAAGGCCCAACCCGGAAAGCATAAGTATATAGTTTTTTCTGCCAAAGGGCAATTTGTCTTTGTTTTCCATGCTAATATAATTCGTCAAGCGACATTTTTAAGTATTTTCTTATAGCCATAAAAGTTCCGAAAAAACCTACTATGGCACCCACACACAGCAGGCTGCCAAACAATATGGCGATGATTTCGATATTGAGTAAAATATCAATCCCGGGTATGATCGACATGCCGTAATTGATGATTGAATACAAAAAAACGGAAGCAATTGCTCCGGCCAGCATTCCGTGGAAAAAGGCACGGTATAAAAAAGGTTTACGGATAAATCCCGCCTTAGCGCCAACCAATTGCATACTTCTGATCAGGAAACGTTGTGAAAAAAGAGCCAGCTTGATGGTGTTGTTGATCAGTACGATTACAGCGATCAGCAGAATGATGGCAAACCCGATTAGGGCCAGGCTAATTTTGGTGATGTTGGTATTGATGCTCGAGAGCATGTTCTTTACATAATCCATCTCATACACCCCGCTGATGGATTCAACTTCTTTTTGTACAATAGCCATTTTTTCATCTGTTTGATAATCAGGGGCAATATTTACGATATAAACATCACGTAAGGGATTGTCACCCAGAAATTCATAAAAATCTTCACCCGTTTCTGCGATGAATTTTTCTGCCGCAGAGTCTTTGGTGATCAGTACCACACTCCTTTCTTTCTGCAAGACAAATTCACTGGAAGATAGCGTTTTTTCAATTTGTATACGCTGGCTTTCACTGATATCCTTTTCGAGGTAAACCTGTACCTGAATACTTTCTTGTATGGCCGTGGAAAGATTTTTTGATAACAAAAGAAACAGTGCAAACAAGCCAAGTACAAACAGGGCTAAAAACATACTGGCTACCACACTAAATGAGGGGTAGCTGCCCAGTTTTCTTTTCCTTGATTTTTTTACAGATGCCATAGTTCAGTGGCAAATTTAGCAAATTATCAATCAAAATGACTTTCTGTTATTTAAATTTAAGAGACAGGTTCCATTTATTTTAATCCTGCTGTAAGAAAATCCCGCACCGGTTTACAGGCCTGGTAAAATTTGGACAGTGAGTTGATCAGTGGTTCTTCCAAAAGAAATGCAGCAGGTAACTTTTTGAAGAAATAAAAATTCTTGTTGTAGATCAATGGCTGTTTTTCTGCGGCTTCTTCAAATTCTTTGGGTATTCGCTTGTTCTTTTCACCCAGGATTTCTTTGAAATGATGGTGAAAAACCGGATCATCAATGGTTGCCTGAAACGCTTTAGGGAAGGCGGCGATGTGACTTCTCAGTTGGTGGAGACTGGTTTTGTCCAACGCATAAACACCGCTGTAAAGGCGTACATCTGTTGGACTTGCCTGAAAATAAAGGGCGGGTTTGCCTTTGTCTTTTTTGCCGTAGCGTGAAATGAAGGCCGCCATATGTGTTTTGTAAGGCGATTTGTTCTTGCTAAATCGGATGTCTCTGTTGATTCTGAAAATAGCGTCTTTGGCTTCCATGGGGATTGGTCCTTCCAGGTCGCTTATCCGGATGATCAGATCATTGATG
>JAOUKJ010000409.1 GCA_029882675.1 Cyclobacteriaceae bacterium | reverse complement strand
TCAATATCTTCCTTCACTATGCCATTTTTTTCCAGTCCTTCCCTGGCTATTGGAATTAATTCTTCCTTAATCAGATCAGTAACGGCCACTTTTCTATTCCCAATCCACTTTAGTTCGCTGGCCATCCCTTTAAATGCCGTGGTAATGAAGTTGGATTTGGCGTCATCAAAATCCATTACTTTTTGTATCTGCGGATAATGATCACCATACGCATTCATCAGTCCCAGCCAGAAAGCAGCATTTGCTACCTCATCCAGCACCGTAGGGCCGGCAGGGAGTGCCCTGTTTTCAATGCGTAAGTGGGGTTTCCCGTCAGGGCCAACCCCATAGCAGGGTCTGTTCCAGCGATATACCGTAGAATTATGAATAGTAAGCGCGCTGAGTCTGGGCGTAATGCCTTCTTCCAGTTTTCGCAGACAATCTTCCTCCTGCCCGGTCATCAACAACACCCGGTATCGCACGATATCTTCCCTGTAAATTTCAAGAATGGAGTTTTTCACCCATTTATTACCAAACATCACCCGTGGACTGCGATCGCGCAGATGTTCGCTGGTAAGCCGGGTATCTACCGTCTGCTGAAAAAGGGCAATACGGGTCTCGCTCCACAGCCTTTTACCAAACAGCAAAGGAGAATTGGATGATATGGCCATGACCGGTGCGGTGAGTAACTGAGCCAGGTTATATTTGTCTACAAATTCATCCGGTTTCACCTGTAGGTGTACCTGAAAACTGGTATTACAAGATTCCAGCATGGCGCTGTCGTGCTTAAGGTTCAGTTCATCAATGCCTTTAATTCGCAATTCATAAAGTTTGCCGCGCATATTGCCAATGGCCTTGATCAGGGCATAATACCGATTCAGGGGTGTCAGGTTTTCGATCTCAAGGTCAAATTTCCGAAGTGTAGGAAGTATGCCTGTCATGATATAATCTATATCCAGCTTTTCGGCGACCTTTTCAAACTTGCTTAATTTGTTTTTGATGGTCTTCTCCATCACTGAAAAGCTATTGCCTTCAAAAAGCAGCGGATCCAGGTTTATTTCCAGGTTAAATTTAGCCAACTCTGTCGTAAAGGCCGGGTCATCGATCATGTCGAGCACTTCCATGGCCAGGGGTGCAGGTTTATAGTGTTTATCCACAAGACAAAGCTCCTGCTCCACCCCTATCATAATAGGCTCATCGGAAATCATGCCTCCTTCCAGCATCATTTCCAGCGCCTGGACATCACGCAACAGACATTTCGTAAAAGCATTGAGTTGCTTTTGCGTTGAAATGAGTTTCACATCCAGGCTGCCCATAGGCTTACACGTTTGATTAATCTAAAACCGTCACATCCACCCGCGTAGGGGTTAATTCTCCGTTTACAATTTTATCAGCGCCAATCGCAATGGCTTTCACCGTATTGGTCAGGTGCACTAAATCCAGGGTCTCAATGTGGTCTGTCACCTGATGATAGTCCGTATCTACATCAATGGGTGTAGTGCTTATGGTATGTGCAGGCACACCCAACCTGGCCAGGGTAGCATTGTCCGAGCGATAAAAAAGATTTTGTTGAGGATAGGGGTCTTTATAAAACCGGTATTTTGATCCCCGGGCACTTTGTTGCATTAGCTTTCCCAGGTCGGACATGTCAAAACCTGTAATCCAGGCACTGTTGGGCCCGTCTGTAGCTGGTTTGCCAATCATTTCGATATTAAACATGGCTACTACCTGTTCCGGCAGGTATTGTTTTGAAAAATATTGCGATCCGTAACCGCCCATTTCTTCTGCAGTAAAGGTAACAAAAAGGAGCGTCCTTTCCGGCCTTTTTCCTGAATTAAAATAACGGGCCAACTCCAATACTGCGGCACAACCCGAAGCATCGTCATTCGCGCCATTGGCAATGGAGTCACCTGCTGAAGGCTCGAGGTACCCGATATGATCATAATGGGCAGAAAAAATCACAAATTCATCTTTTTTTACACCAGGCACCATACCCGCAACATTTGCCATGGGCTGTTTTTTTACCGTTACACTGGCATCGAGTATCCATTTATTAGGCGCTATACCATCCCCATCCAACAGTACCATGGCGTAGGAGAAGCCACTCCCCTGTTCCAGGGTTTTTACCGGTCGGCGCAGGTAAGATAAAAACCGGCTAAAGGCATTTGCATGTGTGCCATCTACAAAAATGACTACATCTTTTCCCTGTGCTGTTATCTCCCTGTAGCGCGCAAATAAGTCTTCGCCTGCTTTCACATATTCACTATTTGTCTCATCACTATCCCAATGAATTTCCACATCGGTTTTCACAACGAATTGATCATCAGGCAGGGATTGTCCGCCTATCCTAAAATCACTTCCGGCAATATGTATTTCAAACACATCAAAACGCTGAAGGTGGTCATCCTGTCCTTGCAGGGGTTCTATTCCGGCTTGTTTAAACTCAGCGGCTATAAAAGCTGCTGCCTTATCAATACCGGGGGTAAAAGCTTTGCGGCCCTGCATACTATCTGCAGCAAGGGCTGTGATTATCCGTTTGATATTCTCCACAGATATTTCGTATCCTCCCTGGTTACAGGATAACAAAAAGAAAGCACACAGCACCATTAATTTAAGTTTTATCATATCGTTGTTAGTCATTAACATTTTTCTTTCCCCTCATCTCATAGGCTGTAAAAGCACCCACCAGCGCTCCTGAAAGATGCGCCTCCCATGATATTCCATCATGCGTTGGAAATATCCCATATGCCAGGTAGCCGTACATCCCCATTACAAAAACTGATATCAAAATAGAAACGAGGTCACGACGAAATATACCAAAAAAAATCAGAAAAAATGCCAATCCATAGACCTGGCCACTTGCTCCTATATGTATAGATGGGCGGGCGAATATCCAAACCAAAATATTAGTCAGAAAATAACACCGCAAAAAAACACCGCGGGCTATGTTGTAATAAAAAAAAAATAATACGGCCCCGAGGAAAAGCAGGGGTACCGTATTAGAAGCTATATGAGCAACATTTCCATGAAGAAGAGGCGCTGTAAAAATACCGATTAGGCCAATAGCGGTACGTGGTATTATTCCAAATTGCTGAAAACTATAACCATAAGCAAAATCGGCCACAAAGACGACCCATATCAGAAAAACAAACCTGAATGGTACAATCGCACTGCCAATAATTGTCCTGTTGGACTGCCCCATAATAATGGTTATTGTTTATGCGGGTCTTTAATCATCTTTAACTCAATGTATTTTGATTCTTCGTATCCCACAGACATATAACCCAGAATACCGCCGGAAGCTTCGGCAATTTTTTTAGCCATATCGCGTAGGCTTGAATAAAGGTCACGGCCAAATTTCTTACCCACTTTAGGAAACACCTTATTGAGTTGCTCCAGTTCCTTAACAATTTCAATATTTCGTTCTTGTGCTTTAACTGGCAGATTATTGATTAAAATTTTCATTTTATCTTCAAAATCTTTTCCTACCTCAGCATAATAATTTAACAAGCTTCGCCTGGCTTTTCGTTGTTTGATTTGAGCCAGATTAACAGCCTCCCTGAATTCTGATTTGTCAATATTGTCATCTGCACCAGCAATTAAAATACACACCAATACAGGGGCTTTGAGTAAAATATCTATTTCCTCCTGCTCCAAGCCTTCAAATTCATCGATCATATTTAAATTTAATTAATTAGGGTTAAAAAATGAACAGGTCGTAAGTGTTGTCACACCAGCTTCAAAAATAAACTCTATTCTTATTTTGCCCTACATAAATATGAAAAAAAAATCAGGAAAGGTTAAATTATAAGTGTAAAATCAATAAATGAAGGGTGAATTGAACAAATATATCTTCATATTGTTTTTCTTTTTGAAATTTCTTTGAAATTTTAATGCCGGCTTTAATTAACATGGAATGTACAATCAGGAATCTTTTAGGATATTTGTAGTAGAGGACGATCCGTCTTATTCTATGTTTTTGAAATACGTCTTGAGTCTAAATCCTGATTTTGAGATTGAGATATTCGACAATGGACAACAATTCCTGGATAATCTTCACCGAAAGCCCGATCTGGTCACTTTGGATTATACCCTACCTGATCTGACAGGTGAAGAAGTGCTTTCAGCCATCCG